>JACIWP010000233.1 GCA_014360855.1 Anaerolineae bacterium | reverse complement strand
GCCCTCCAGGCGGAAGCCGGCCTTCTCGTAGCACCGCATGGCGCGCGGGTTGAAATCATAGACCTCCAGCTCGACGCGGTGCAGGTTCAGCTCCAGGAACGCGAAACGGAGCAGTGTCCGCACCGCATCTGTGCCCAGGCCCTGGTTCCAGAAGCGCTTTTCACCGATGGAGATGCCCAGCACCCCCAGGCGGTTCTTCCAATCCACCCGATGCAGGCCGATGGTGCCGATGGGGAGCCATTCTCCCCCTTCCTCGGTCTCGATGACGAACATCATCTCATCGCGCGCTTTCAGATGCTCCTCGAACCACTGCTCCTCCCGGGCCTGGGACATCGGGAGGTACATCAGCAGGTACCGGCGCACTTCCGGGTCGTTGAACCAGCGCACAAAGGTGGGGATGTCCGTGCGTTCCGGTGCACGCAGGCGCACGCGTTCGCCAAAGAGCATGGGCATTCTCCTAGTGTCTGAGATAGAAGGGCACGTCGGTGATGATGCGGAAGCGCCCATGACTTATGTCGCGGCGGGCATAGTTCAACGCCCATTTGAGCACCAGTGCGGTCTGGTTGTGCAGGAAGAAGTGCCACCAGCGCGCCGGCACGAATTCCGGCATGACAATGGTCACGTAATGGCCTTCTTCATCAATGAACTGGTTGATATAGTCCATCAGCGGTTCCACCACCGAGCGGTAGGGGGACGGCAGGACCTCCAGGGGGATGTCCGGCAGGTAGTGCTTCCAGCGCTCCTGGAGCTTGGCGGTTTCCTCCGGGTTGACATCCACCGTCACCACGTGCACGTCGTCGCCCAGCGCCTGGGCATAATAGATCGCTTTGACCACGCCGCGATGCAGGCCGGCCACCGGCACCACAATGGTATGCTTCTTGACAGGCATGGGCCAGCGCAGGGAGAGGGAGAGCTGTTCCGCCACCTCCTCGTAATGATGGTGGATACTGCGGAACATCATGATCAGCAAGGGGATGAGGGTCAGCACGATCCAGGCGCCGTGGATGAACTTCGTCACTGCCATCATGACGGCCACGATGCCGGTAGCGACGGCTCCCAGCGCGTTGAAAATGATCGCGGTCTGCCAGCCGGGGGTACGCCGGCGGAGCCAATAGCGCACCATGCCGCTCTGGTTCAGCGTGAATGATGTGAACACTCCTACCGCGTACAGCGGGATGAGGGCGTGCGTGCTGGCGCGGAAGAGGATCACCAACAGGGAGGAGAGCAGGCCCAGCAGGATGATGCCGTTGGCATAGACCAGGCGGTCACCCACGTTGGCAAGCTGACGAGGCAGGAAGCGGTCGCGCGCCATCCACATCGAAAGGCGCGGGAAGTCCGCATAGCTGGTGTTGGCGGCCAATACCAGGATCAGCATGGTCGCCGCCTGGATCAGATAGTAGATGATGCTGTGGTCAAAGACCGTGCGGGCGATCTGCGATACGACCGTCTCCCCCTCGCGCGGGACAATCCCCAACTGATGGGCCAGGAAGGTGATGCCCAGGAACATGGTCACCAGGATGGCGATCATCCAGAGCAGGGTTTTGCCGGCGTTCTCTCCCTCGGGCGGCTTAAAGATGGGCACCCCGTCGCTGATGGCCTCCACACCGGTCAGGGCGGTACAGCCGGAGGTGAAGGCGCGCAACAGCAGGAAGAGGGTCAATGGCTGAACGCCCTGTGCGTAGGCGGCCGCGGCGGCCTCCGCCGGCTGGATGGAACCGGTCAGCACGCGCGCCAGACCGACGCCGATCAGGGTCAGCATACAGGCAATAAAAAAGTACGTGGGTACGGCAAAGACGCGCGCCGACTCGCGCACACCCCGCAGGTTCATGATGGTGATGAAGGCGATGGCGCCCACCGCCAGCTCCACTCGCCAGGGATACAGCGGCGGGAAAGCGGAGGTGATGGCGGCGATGCCGGCGGAGATGCTCACCGCCACCGTCAGGATATAATCGGTGAGCAGGGCCGCGCCGGCGACCAGGCTGGGCAGTGTGCCGAGGTTCTCGCGCGACACGATATAGGAGCCGGCGCCTTTGGGATAGGCATGCACCGTCTGGTAATAGGACATGCCCACGATGACCAGCAGGGCGGCGATGGCCAGGGCAATGGGCCAGGACAGGTTCAGCGCGGCGCCGCCGGCCAGGATCAGCACCATCAGGATTTCCTCCGTCGCGTAGGCCACGGAGGAAAGCGCATCGGACGATAAGACAGCTAATGCCTGGACCTTGCCCAGGCGCTCATGCGACATGCGCTGTGTTGTGAGCGGCATGCCGATCAATATCCGCTTGAGGTAGGACAGCATAGCATATCCTCCAACGACATGCACTAAATTACAAAATTATCACCAAAGGGCCGGCCTGTCAACTTTTGCAGGGGCATGTTGCCGGCGGAAATAGGGTCAGCCGCCTGTCGTTCGCGTTGACAGCACTCCCCTTTCGTGGTATACTACAACGTACAATTCCGGCACACAGCGGCTCGCGCCGGCAGTATCCCGGATGAGCCCTCAGGGCCGGAGGGCAGTGGGCCGGCCTGTTCAATGAAGATCCTGGCGATCAGCGACAAAATTGAAGAGCGCTTGTACAATCCCAGCGCGGCCAGCAGTTTCGCCGATGTGGACCTGGTGCTCTCCTGCGGCGACCTTCCCTCCTACTACCTGGAGTACCTGGTCAGCACGCTCAACAAGCCGCTGTATTATGTCTTTGGCAATCATGAGCCGGCCATCGGCGAGAACGGGGAGCGGCTCAAGGATATCCCCGGCTGTATCAACCTGGACGGCCACGTGGTGGACGCCGGGGGCTTGCTGATCGCCGGCCTGGAGGGCTCCATCCGCTACCGCCCCGACGGCGAGTACCAGTACACCGAAGGGGAAATGTTCTGGAAGATCGTGCGGATGGTGCCGAGGCTCATCTGGAACCGCATCGCCCGGGGGCGCTATTTGGACATTCTGGTGACGCATGCGCCGCCGGCCGGCATTCATGACGCCGCCGACCGCTGTCACCAGGGCTTCCGGCAGTATATTTGGTTCATGGAGCGCTTCAAGCCGCGCTATTTGATCCATGGGCACACCCATATGTACATGCCGAGCCAGAAACGTCAGACGCGATACAAGGACACCGAAGTCATCAACGCCTATGGGTACGTGGTCCTGGATGTGGAGCCGGCCCAGTAACCCCCTCCCGCCGGCGCGCCCGTTCTCCCATCGCATCCAATCCGCCTGAGGCATACGGTGACAACGTGAGGAGAGGAACATGGCAGAGAAAATCACCCCCCGCAGTGAAGACTATTCGCGCTGGTACACCGACGTCATCCTGCAGGCCGAGCTGGCCGATTACGCGCCGGTCAAGGGATGTATGGTCATCCGGCCATACGGCTATGCCCTGTGGGAAAACATCCAGCAGGCGCTGGACCGCCGCTTCAAGGCCACCGGCCATGTCAACGCCTATTTCCCCCTCTTGATCCCGGAAAGCTACCTGCGCAAAGAAGCCGAGCACGTGGAGGGGTTTTCCCCGGAGCTGGCCGTGGTCACGCACGGCGGCGGCAAAGAGTTGGAGGAGCCGCTGGTGGTGCGCCCGACCTCCGAGACCATTATCAACGCCATGTACGCCAAGTGGATACGCTCCTGGCGGGACCTGCCCATCCTCATCAACCAGTGGGCTAATGTCGTGCGCTGGGAGATGCGCACGCGGCTGTTCCTGCGCACCACGGAGTTCCTCTGGCAGGAGGGGCACACCGCCCATGCCACGGCCGAGGAGGCCATGGAAGAGACCCTGCGCATGCTGAATGTATATAAGGAATTTGCCGAGACCGAGATGGCGATGCCGGTCATCGCCGGCCAGAAGAGCTTGACGGAGAAGTTCGCCGGCGCCCTGGCCAGCTACTCCATCGAGGCCATGATGGGCGACAAGCGTGCCCTGCAGGCCGGCACCTCCCACTACTTCGGCCAACAGTTCGCCAAGGCTTTCGGCATCCAGTTCCTGAACAAGAACAACGAGCTGGAGTACGTCTATCAGACCAGTTGGGGCGTCAGCACCCGGCTCATCGGCGCGCTGGTCATGGTGCACGGCGATGACCAGGGCCTCATCCTGCCGCCGCGGCTGGCCCCCATCCAGGTCGTCATCGTCCCCATCTGGCGCGACGAGGAGCAGAAGCGCGTTGTCCTGGAGGCCGCCGGCCAGGTGCAGGCCCGCCTCTCCGCCACCACGCGCGTCAAGCTCGACGACCGCGACGAATACTCGCCCGGCTGGAAGTTCAACGACTGGGAGATGAAGGGCGTGCCCCTGCGCATCGAAATCGGCCCCAAGGACGTGGAGAACTCCCAGGTGGTGCTGGCGCGCCGCGACACCCCCGGCCGCGAGGGCAAACAGACCTGCCCCATGGACGCCCTGGAGAGCCGCGTGGCGGAGCTCCTGGCGACCATCCAGGCGGACCTCTATGCCCGCGCCCTGCGCTTCCGCGAGGAGAACACCTACTATCCCAAGAATTACGCCGAGCTGGCCGAGGCGGTGGAGAACGGCTTCGCCTTTGCACCCTGGTGCGGCTCCGCCGAATGCGAGGCCAAGGTGAAAGAGGATACCAAAGCCACCACCCGCTGTATCCCCTTCGAACAGCCGGCAGAGGTAGGCCCGTGCGTGGTATGCGGTCAGCCGGCGGAGAAGCAGGTGCTGTTCGCCCGCGCCTATTAGCCGCCGCTACCCTTTCATTTAAGGAGATATCATGCTGGCACTTTCAACCGCCTGGTTCGCGCGAGAGGAGCTTCCTCT
>JACIWP010000232.1 GCA_014360855.1 Anaerolineae bacterium | reverse complement strand
GAAAGAAGGGGTGTTGTACTCGCGGGATGCTTCCTTGTTGAAGACCAACAAGTGTCCGAATTGCGGGGGCGAGATCGAGCTGGCCGGCAAGGGGGTCAGCCGCTGTCCGTTCTGCGGGACCGAGATTTTCCTGTCCGAATGAGCACACAAAGAAAGGAGTGCTGTCATGGACTTTCGGGATGTCATTGAGGGAGCTAAGGGAGGGCTGGAGAAGTTTGCGGCCAGCCTGCCTGGCTTCAAAGGGTACAAGGAAAAGGAGTGGCGCCGCGAGGCGGATAAGCTCCTGCGCGGCAAACTGGCTGATGAGCTTGCTGTCCAGCTTCGCCGGCTGAACGAGCTCCAGCTCCGATTGGTGGACTCCGGCCTTATTGAGTTTACCGATGACCTAGGGCGCGCCATCAAGAAACTTGAGAACCTGATGGACCGCATCAAGACCGCCACCTATGGCTACAGCGGGTTCTTTGACGCCGTCAAAGTCAAGGAGAAGCAGTTGGATGCCATCTACGCCTTTGACGCCAAACTGCTGGAACAGTTGCCCAAGGTCGCGGAAGCCATTGATGCGGTGGGGCAGGACATTGAGGCCGGCACGGGCATCGGCGCCGGCATCCAGAAGCTGATTAAGGTGATCACCGCCCTGGCCGAGCAGTTCGAGAAGCGGAAAGAGGCCATCACTGCCGTTGGCGAAGTCACGGAAGCGGACGAGGAAGCGCTGGCGGAGCAGTAACATAGACCGCCTGTCACAGGATTAAGGAGGAATTCGAATGGCACGCATTTTTGATGTGATCGAGTACTTTGATCCCACCGGCCAGGAAATTGTTCACCGCATCCCCGAACAGGGTTCGGGGGATTTCCGGCTGGGGTCCCAGCTCATCGTGCGGGAGAGCCAGGCGGCGGTCTTTTTCCGCGACGGCAAGGCGCTGGACGTGTTCGGCCCTGGCCGGCATACCCTGACCACCGCCAACATCCCCCTGCTGGTGAAGCTCATCGGTGCACCGTTCGGCGGGGAAACCCCCTTCAAGGCCGAGGTCTACTTTGTCAACATGCGCGAGTTCCTCGACATGAAATGGGGCACCAAAGAACCCATCACCCTGCGCGATTCGGAACTGGGTATCGTGCGCCTGCGGGCCCACGGCCGCTACAGCATGCAGGTGGCCGACCCCCAGCTCTTCGTCAACAAGATCGTCGGCACCATGGGGATGTATCAGACCTCGCAGATCGAGGATTACCTGCGGGGGATGATCCTCTCCTGGCTGACCGATATGCTCGGGGAGACGTCCAAGACCATATTGGACCTGCCGCGACTGTTCACCGAGCTGTCCGCCGGCGTCAAGGCCAAGCTGGCGGACGAGTTTGCCGGCCTGGGCCTGGCTCTGAAATCCTTCTTCGTCGAGTCCATCAGCCTGCCCGAAGAGGTGCAGAAGATGATCGACCGGGGCGCCGGCATGCGGGCGGTGGGCGATATGGACAGCCTGTTGAAGATGGACATGGCGGAGAGCCTGCGCGACATGGCCACACAGCCGGGCGGCGGCGAGGCGTCGGGGGTGGGCATTGGCGCCGGCCTGGGCATGGGAGCAGCCATTGCCCAGACGCTGATGAGCTCCATGCAACAGCAGAAGCAAGCGCCTGGCGCGGCCGCGGCGGCCGGCACCTTCCCCTGCCCCAACTGCGGCACCCCCAATCCCGCCGGCGCGAAATTCTGCAGTAACTGCGGGCAGAAGCTGGAAGGGACGAGGTTCTGCAGTCAGTGCGGCGCTCCCCTGGCGCCGGGAGCCAAGTTCTGCAGTAACTGCGGCGCCAAGGTCGGATAAAAGGTTGCGAGAAGCGTCGCTGTACATCCCGCCGGCCGCAAGGCCGGCGGGATGCTTTCAGCGCATGGGGCGGGTGACGACTGTCGAAATTGTCGAGCAAGATAGTTGGATTTATAATATATCGGTGTGGGAGCCGGCAGGGAGAGGATAACCGCATGAACACGGCAGAGGCCGCGGCCCAGAAAATTATCGATAACGTCGAAAAGGTCATCATCGGCAAGCGCCAGGTCATTCACCTCATCGTCCTGGCCCTGTTTACCGAAGGCCATGTCCTGATCGAGGATGTGCCCGGGGTCGGCAAGACCATGCTGGCGCGTGCCATCGCTAAGTCCATCGGCTGTAGCTTCCGGCGCATTCAGTTCACGCCCGACATGCTGCCCAGCGATATCACCGGCGTCTCGGTCTTCAATCAGAAGACGCGCGAGTTCGAGTTCCGTCCTGGGCCGGTCATGGCCAACATCGTCCTGGCGGACGAGATCAACCGTGCCACACCCAAGACGCAGTCCGCCCTGCTGGAAGCGATGGAAGAGCGGCAGATCACCGTGGATGGGGTCACCTACGCTCTGGAATCCCCCTTCCTGGTGTTCGCCACGCAGAACCCCATCGAATATGAGGGGACATTCCCACTGCCCGAGGCGCAGGTGGACCGCTTTATGATGCGCGTCAGCCTGGGCTATCCGGCGGAGGAGCAGGAGATCGCCATCCTGGACGCCCAGCAGTACGACCACCCCATCCGCCATCTGGGGCAGGTGATTGCGCTGGACGAGCTGATGGCCGCGCAGGAACATGTCAAGCAGGTGTACGTCTCGGACCTGATGAAGGAGTACATCGTGCATCTCGTGGGGGAGACGCGCCGGCATCCCGACGTCTATCTCGGCGCCAGCCCGCGCGGCAGTCTGGCGCTGTACAAGACCGCGCGCGCCTTAGCCGCCACCATGGGGCGCGATTTCGTGATACCCGATGATATCAAGGCCCTGGCCGTCCCCACCCTGGCTCACCGGCTGATCCTCAGCCCCTCGGCCAGGCTGAAGAACGTGGGCCAGGAGACCATTATCCAGGAAATACTCGATTCCGTGCCAGTGCCGGGCACGCGTGTGGCACCCCGGCCGGCCAGCGTCTAGACATCAGTCGCCCAGTAGGGCGCATACATATCTCGTTGCAGGAGAGGTTACCCTGTGGCCAATGCAGATTTCGTGTTCTTACATGCTCCCAGCGTGTATGATTTCCGGCGGGAGTCCATCCTGTACGGGCCGATCAGCGACCTGGTGCCCTCCACTCCCGTGTTCGAAATGTATCCTATCGGCTTCACCACCCTGGCGGATTATCTGGAACGCCGCGGGTTTCGCGTGCGCATCGTGAATCTGGCGGTGCGCATGTTGAAGAGCCGGCGCTTCGATCCCGAGAAGCTCATCCGCCGGCTGAACCCTCTGGCCTTCGGCATTGACCTGCACTGGATGCCACATGCCCACGGCGCCATCGAGGTCGCCCGGCTGGTCAGACGCCATCACCCCTATACGCCGGTTATCTTCGGCGGCTTCTCCTCCTCGTACTTCCATGAGGAGCTGGTCCAGCGGCCGGAGGTGGACTTCGTACTGCGGGGGGACTCCACCGAGGAGCCTCTGGCCCAGCTCATGGAGCTGATCCGCGCCGGCAAGCTCGACGACGAGAGCCTTTCCCAGGTGCCGAACCTCACCTGGACCGACTCCGCCGGCCAGGTGCGCGTCAACCCCATCACCTACAGCCCCTCGGACCTGGACCATGTCATCATTGACTATACCTACGTGGTGCGGGCCGTGGCGCGTTACGCCGACCTGGCGAACTTTGTGCCCTTCAAGGACTGGCTGACGTACCCCATTACCGCCGCCCTGACCGTGCGCGGCTGTACGCACAACTGCCGCACCTGCGGCGGCTCCGTCTCCGCTTTCCGCCGCATCCACAACCGCTCCCGGCCGGCCTTCCGCTCGCCGGCGCAGTTGGCCGAGGACCTGCGCAACATCCGCCGCTTCTCGCGCGGCCCCATCTTTATCCTCGGGGACCTGCGCCAGCCCGGCATGGATTACGCCGAGGAGTTCCTGCGGCTGGTGGGAGTGGACCCCGGCCCGGTGATTCTGGAGCTGTTCGACGCGGCCGACCGCGCGTACATCCAGAAGCTGGCCCGCACCTTCCCCAACTTCACCATGGAAATCTCGCCGGAGTCCCATGATGATGAGGTGCGGCGGGCCTTTGGCCGGCCCTACACCACCGCCGCCATGGAAGAGACCATGGCCTACATCCTGGAGGCCGGCTGTAAGCGCCTGGACGTCTTCTTCATGATCGGCCTGCCGAAACAGGACTTCCAGTCCGTGATGGATACGGTCGCCTACTGTGGGCACTTGATGGAGCGCTTTGACGCCGGCGCCGATAAGCGCCTGTTCCCCTTCATATCCCCGCTGGCGCCCTTCGTTGACCCGGGGAGCGAGGTCTTCGAGCGCCCGGAGGAATACGGCTACACCATCCTCTTCCGCTCCCTGGAGGAGCACCGCCAGGCCCTGCTGGCGCCGAGCTGGAAATACGTGCTCAATTACGAGACGATCTGGATGGACCGGCACCAGATCGCCGAAGCGACGTATGAGGCCGGCTTCCGCCTGAACCGGCTGAAAAAGCAGTACGGCTTGATTGACCCGGCCGTGGCCGACGCCACAGAGCGCAGGATACAGCGCGCCCGCCGGCTGATGGCCCAGATTGATGATATCCTGCAGATCACCGATCCCATGCGCCGCCAACTGCTGTTGAACGCGCTCAAGCCCCAGGTGGATACTGCCAATCTCTCTACCGTTTGTGAGAAGACCGAGCTGAACCTGCCGGTGGGCCTGCTGAAATTCAACCTGCTGAACGCGGCCGGCATTGTGCTGGCCGGGGCCATGGGGCGCCGGCGGCTGGTCACTGTCCCCAACGGGGGTGGGGAAGAAAAGC
>JACIWP010000231.1 GCA_014360855.1 Anaerolineae bacterium | reverse complement strand
CGCCTTCGATGTTCACTGATGACCGCATGTTCTTCCTGTCCACGCTGGTGCTGGTGATCGCGCTGGTCGCGGCGGTGGGCGCCGGCGCGTTGGAGACGGGCCGGCCGCCCCTGGGAACCCCAACAGCTACTCCTACCGCGACGCTGACCCCTACGAGCACGCCGACACCCAGCCCGACAGCGACGCCAACGCCTACACCCTCACCGACGCCGACCGAGACCGCTACGGCGACCCCGACCGCTACCCCTGCGGTATCCGCCGCTTCCACGCCCCGGCCGGCAACTGTGCTCCCGCGCCCCACGCGCCAGAGCTACAATGTGCCGGCGGGCCGGCATGACTGGCTCCTGCGCCCGACCGGCGAGAAGGACTGGCAGAGCGGGAGCGTCTTTTACCCCTACGGCACGGACGGCCGCGGCCAGTACCTCCTGCATCACGGCATGGACATCGTCAACCCCATGGGTACGCCGGTGCTGGCGGTGGCCGACGGTGAGATCATCTTCGCCGGCTCCGATGACACACAGGCCATCGGCCCGCAGACCCATTTTTACGGCAACGTCATTGTCCTGAAACCGGACCGCACGCTGGGCGATTATCCCATCTTCTGCGTGTACGGCCACCTGAGCCGGATTGACGTGACCGCCGGCCAGCGGGTGCAGGCCGGCCAGGTCATCGGTGCTGTCGGCATGAGCGGCATCGCCATGGGCCCTCATCTGCACTTTGAGGTGCGCTTCGCCCAGAACGATTATTACCACTCCGTCAATCCGGAGCTATGGATCGTGCCGCTCCCTGGCCTGGGCAATATCGCCGGCCGGGTGCTGGACCGCCAGGGCCGCGAGCTGGAGAACCATCCCATCGCCGTATACCGTGCCCAGCAACCGGATAAGGTCTGGCGCGAGGCTTTCACCTACATCCAGGCCGAGGGCATCGGGCCGGACCCCGCCTGGGGCGAGAATTTCGTCATCGGCGACGTCTGGGCCGGCACCTATATCCTCAAGACCAAAGTGGATGGGCAGTGGCTCTCGGCCACGGTGACGGTACCCGACGGCGAGACCGTCTTCGTCGTCCTTCAGCCGGCCAGCCCCTAGCTCACTGCGTCATCATCCATTTGCGGATGAGCTCGTCCAGGAAGCCGGCCTCCCGCAGGCGGGCCAGCGCTGTGTTGATCTGCCGCGCCAGCACAGGGCTGTTGCGGCGCACCGCGATGGCATAGCTTGCCTCGGTCAGCGGTGCCCCGACGATGGTCAGGGCATCATCTCCGCCTATTGCCTGATAGGCGGAGACGGCGTCCACCAGGCAGGCATCCGCCTCGCCGGCGCGCACCGCTTCCAGGGCCTCCACCGGCGACTCCATGGCCAGCACCTCCACCTGTCCATGCTCCCGCTCCAGCCGGCGGATGAAGGCATCCCCTTCCGATCCCCATTCCACCGCCGCGCGCCGGCCGACCAGGTCCTCGGGGCGCTGGATGGTGGAAGCCAGCGTCCAGGTGGTGACGAGCACCAGGCCGGCCTGGAAGTACGGCTCGGAGTAGCGCACGTCCTCCGTCCAGGTGTAATCCACCGGCAGGGCGGAGATGATGGCGTCGAAGCGGCCGGCGAGGAGCTGGTCATAGAGACTGTCAAAGCCGATGTTGAGGAATTCCACCCGCACTCCCAGCTCCTCAGCCAGCGCGTTGGCCAGGTCCACGTCGAACCCGTAGATTGCCTCGGTCTCCGGGTCTATTGTCTCAAACGGTGGGAAGCTGGCGTCCATGCCGACCCGCAGGACCCCCTCGGCGCGGATTCTCTCCCAGGTTCGGTCGCGGGAAAGCGGCCCGCCCTGTGCCAGGACCGCCCAGAGCAGGAATATCAGCGCCGCCAGCGCCAGTGCGGCGCCGGCGACCCAGCGGCGGTGGTGCGCGGCATCCCGCACCCTACGGCTGGCCAGTCCGGGCATAACGCTGGACCTCCCAATAGATCGGTTTCGGATAAAAATCATCCGCCACGAAGGTGAAGTAGTCCTGATAGGTGCGCGCCGGCCGGGGAAAGCGGAAGGCCCACATCACCACCGCCTGGCACCAGTCCCATTTCTGGAGGGCCCATTCGTAGGCGGCAATGGTGTAGGCGATGCGCTGGGCCGGCCGCACCGCCTTGGACCAGCGCGGATGGTCGTTCCAGCCGGCTTCGGTGATGATGATGGGCGTATCCTCATCCCCGTTTTGCACCATGATCTCCCGGATCAGCTCGGTGCGCCGGAAATTCACGACCTCCGGGTTGGGCGGGTCCTCCGGCGGATAGACCCAGCCATAGGCATGGACGGCCAGGATGTCGAACCACGGTGCGGCGCCGGCCTCATACATGCGCTGGAGGTAAATCAGGTCGTTCATGCCGTCGGGACTGCCCTCTGGCGCCAGGGTAGGGGCCAGGGCGCCGGCCAGCACCTTGATCTCGGGATTGGCCTCTTTGGCGCGCTGATAGGCGCGGCGCAAAAGCTCCACATAGCCGGCGGGGTCCACGTCGCGATTGCCCCATTCGTGGCGCAGGTTCGGCTCATTCCAGATGATGATATAATCCACACGGCCGCGGAAGTGCTCGACAAAGGCATAGACATAATCCGCGAAGTCATCGTAGCCCTCTTCGTCCAGGTACAGGGCGGTGGTGTCCTTCGGACGGGCCCATTCCGGGACGAAGCCCAGCCGGGCGATGACCGTCAGGCCCTGGGCGCGGGCGTGGTCCACCACCATATCGGCATGGTTCCAGACGAAGCGGCCCTTGGCCGGCTCGTAATATGCCCAGGGGAAGTATTCCACAATCCAGGGCGCGCCCATCTCTCGCACCATTTCCAGGGTGCGCTTGATCTTCCACTCCTCCACTTCGTCGGTGAGGCGGGTGTGCACGCCCATCTTGGGATTATGGGTCTGCACACGCTGGGCCGGCCCGATCGTGATGAGCGGTCCCCGCCATGCGCCGAACACCCACAAAGCGGCCAGGACGGCGGCCAGCAGGATGACAGCATGCCGCCGGCGGCGCATCTCCTCCAACCATCTATGCATAGCGGTCACGCAGTTCGGTCCTTATGTTGAGTATGGATCGGGAGCGGAAGCTCCCCCCTGCCTCTTCCCTGCAGGCAGGGAAGAGGGATCAACACCCATTATACCGCCTTCGGCAGATGTATCCAAAGCCGGATATCCTTAGCTGACGGTCACCTCAAAGGTGACCGTCAGCTACTCTAAGGTGAACGTCAGCTACTCTTTTGCCAAAAGGCGGCGAAGATGGTATAAGGAGGCCAGTCCGCGAGTCGCTGGAGAAAAGGCTATGCGCACACCGCGCCGGCCGTGGGCTATCCATCTCACGGTCCTGCTCATGTACATCCTCCTCAGCCTACTGCTGACCCTGCCGCTGGTCGTTCGTTTCACCACCCACGTGCCAGGTGACGGCGGCGACGACCCGGCCCTGGCGTGGAACCTGTGGTGGGTGAAACATGCGCTGGTTGACCTGGGGGTCAATCCGTTTGACTGCCGCTGGATGTTTTATCCCGTCGGCATCAACCTGGCCTTTTATACCCTCACTGTGCTGAACGGCCTGCTGTCTATCCCCCTGCAGGCAGTGTGGGGAGTGATTCCGGCCAGCAACGTGCTGTTGCTCTCCTCGTTCGTGCTGGGTGCCTTTGGTGCCTATCTGCTGGCGCTGGAGCTTCTGCGCCGGCGGCCGGCCGCCTTCTCCTTGCCGGCGGTGCTGGCCGGCGCGTTCCTGGCCGGCCTCATCTACGGTTTTTCCTCCAGCAAGCTCTTTTACGCCTCACTGGGCCAGTTCAATATCGCCAGCACCCAGTGGATACCCTTCTACGTGCTGATGGTGATGCGCATGACGCGCCGCCCGCGCCGGTGGCGCTATCCCCTGTTGGCCGGCCTCTTCCTGGTGCTCCAGGCCTGGGCGGAGATGACTTTCGCCGCCTTCCTGCTGGTCCTCACCGGCCTCTACGTGCTGTGGGTTATCGCCGAGAGCCTGCTGTCCCGCAATGCGGCCTTTCCCGCCGGCGAGGGAGTGCTGCGGCCGGCGGACTGGTGGCCCTGGGCGCGCGGCATGGCCGTCCTCGGCGTGCTCTTCGTGCTGGGCATCAGCCCTATGCTGGCCGCCATGCTTCCTGACATGCGGGCAGAAGGGGACTTCTTCGTCGTCGGTTCCGGCTTTGCCGAGACATTCTCCAGCGACCTGCTGGGCTTTTTCGTCCCTACCCAGCTCAACCCCTGGTTTGGTTCGCTGGTCTCGCACCTGCAGTTCCCCCATGACAAGGCCCAGCATTATTATCTCGGCTACAGTGTGCTCGTGCTGGCACTGCTGGGGTTGGCCGGCGGCCGGCGGCGCGCCGCCATCCGTTTCTGGACCCTTTCCGCCCTTGCTTTTTTCATCCTGACTTTAGGCCCATCCCTGCGCGTGAACGGCGCCGATACCGGTATCCCGCTCCCCTTCCGCATCTTCCAGGAGCTCCCCTTTTTCAAGGGCAACCGGTATCCGAGCCGGTTCGGGGTGCTGATGGTGCTGAGCCTGGCGATGCTGGCCGGCTGGGGCGCCGCATGGATATGGCAGAGGCTATCCCGCCGGCGGGCGCTCCTCGCGCCGGCGGCCGTCGGGTTGATATCGGCCTTCTTTATCATCGAGCATGTGTCCGTCCCGCTCCCGCTGTCGGACCTCAGCCTGCCGCATGCCTATACCACTTTGATGGAAGACGTCGGCAGGGAGGCACAGGGTTCCCATCCGCCGGCACTGCTGGACATCCCTATTGCCTGGCGCAACGGCTT
>JACIWP010000230.1 GCA_014360855.1 Anaerolineae bacterium | reverse complement strand
TTGTTGGGCATCCTGTTCCAGTTTTCCCTGCGCATCTCGCGCTTCAGCGACCAGATCAAGGTGCTGGCCCAGGAGATCGCCCTCCTGCGCCATGAGCTGGAGACCATCCGACAGGGCACATCCGATGAGGTGAAGCATGTGGAGCAAGGGTGACTGGCGAAAACTCGCCGGCGAATGGCTGGTGCCGGCGGTCATTGCCGTCGCGGCGCTGGTCCTGCGCGCCGCCCTGGCCAGCCCAGCGCGCGTGGTCTGGGGCGACGAGCCGTTCTACCTGTGGGACGGCTACCACCTGGCCACCGGCCGCGGCTACACCTTTTTCGGCGGCCGGCCCGACGTCTATCTGACGCCGCTGTATCCGTTGGTCATCGCCGGCCTGTACCTCGTCCTGCGCAATCTGGAGCTGGCCAGCCGGCTCTGTTACATCCTGTTCGGCGCCGCGCTGGTCCTGCCCATCTACGCGCTGGCGCGGGAGATGTACGGCCGGCGGACGGCCATCATCGCGGCGCTCCTGCTGGCGGTATATCCGGCGCTGACGGCGGCGGAACTGTACTGGGGCACCATGACGGAGCCGCTCTATTTCCTGGCGGCGTACGCCGGCCTGTACGCCGCGCTGCGCGCCCTGCGGGATGGGGGATGGGGCGCGCACCTGGCCGCCGGCGCCCTCTTTGCCATGGCCTATCTGACGCGGGGCGAGGGCATCGCCTATATCGCCGCGGTCGGGGGGATGCTGGTGCTGATCCGGCTGTGCGAGCGCCGGCTGTGGACGCGCGATGTCTGGCCGCGCCTGCTGGCCATGTTCGGCATCTTCCTGGCGCTGGCCTTCCCGTACTGGCTGTACCTGCGCCTGCAGACCGGCCGCTGGATGATCAGCGGGCAGGCCGGCATGACCTACATCACCTGCATCAGCCTGGCCTATGGGGATGTGGCCGGCTTTGACCAGGCCACCTGGGGGCTGGACCCGGCCAGCGGCGAGGTCTATTTCTTCTCGCCGACGATGGTCTCCTTTAGCATGCTGGAGCATATCCGTTCCGACCCCATGGCATTTGCCCGTCTGGTGTATCACAACGCTCGCGATTTCCTGGCCACCCTGTTCTCCTGGCGCATGTTCCCCATCTGGCTGGTGCCCCTGCTGACCCTGGGGCTGTTCGGAGCCACGTGGGACAAGCGCCGGGCGAAAGGGGAGCTGTTGCTGGCGGCTTCCTGGGCGCCGGCGCTGGGCTTCATCTTCTTCTTCGTGCAGGAACGTTATATCGGATCCGTCCTGCCCCTGCTCATCCTCTGGACGGCGCACGGTGTGGAGCGCTGGAGCGCCTGGGCGGGGGAGACGCTGGCCGGCTGGTGGCCTCGCGGGCCGGCGCAGAGGGTGTGGCACACGGCGCTGTCCGTTGTGCTCACACTCCTGCTGGCGGTGGTATCGCTCTGGATCACCCCGCGCGTGGCGGCCACCACCAGCCTGGGGTCCTTCCGGCCGGCGCACCGCGCCGCCGGCCTGTGGCTGGCCGAACATATCCAACCCGGGGATACGGTCATGTCGCGCTATCCGGCGGTCGCCTTCCACGCCGGCGCGGAATGGGTCCCCACCCCTAATGCCCCCATCCCGGATGTCCTGGCCTATGCCTATGCCCATGGGGCCGATTACTTCGTGCTGGATGAGCGGGAGACGCGGCAACTGCGCCCGCAGTTGGCGCCGCTGTTAGAGGTGCAGGAGATGCCGGGACTGCGCCGGCTGGCAGAACTCAAGGATGCGGATGCCCGCATCGTCATCTTTCGTCTGGAAAAGTGAGCCATATGGAGGATATTGTCATTCATAACGCCATAGGGGTGTGCAGCGCGGAGGAGGACACGCGCATCCTGGCACGGGTGTGTGCGGAGGAGGCGCCGGCCGGCGGCCGGGCGCTGGATGTCGGCACGGGGACCGGCTATGTGGCCATCTATCTGGCGAAGCGCGGGTTGGAGGTGGAGGCCACTGATGTCAGCGAGCGGGCTTTACAAGTAGCCGGCGCCAATATCCAGCGCAACCAGGTGCCGGTGCGCCTGTACCGCTCCGATCTGTTCCAGGCGGTGCGGGGAGACTTTGACGTCATCGCCTTCAATCCGCCCATGAACCCGCGCGAGACGGAGCTGACCCGCTGGTTCACCAGTTTCCTGCGCCGGCACCGCCGCATCGCCGACCTGTTGATGCGGGTCTTCGACCGCTGGCTTCAGGGTTCCAGGATGGGCTTTCTGATAGGCTTCATGGAGCAAGCGCAAGGACATCTGCGGCCGGGCGGCTGTGTGGTGCTGGAGGCCACGCGCGCCGAGCTGGATGCCCTGGAGAAGGGGCTTTCGTCCTGGCGGATCTGCCGGCGCGTGGATATCCCCAGCCTGCCGGCCGAACAGATCGCGGTTTTCCGGCCATCCGGGGAGCGGAACGTATGAGGGGGCGGCCGGCGGGACGCGGGCAACATTGGATCAGCATTATATTGCTGGCGATCATCCTAGCGGCGGCCGGGTATGTGCGGCTGTGGGAGCTGACGCCGCCGGCTGTGGGCGTGCTGTACGCGCCTGACACCGACGAGGGTGCCTATGCCTTCAGCGCCCAATTGTTCCTGCAGGGCCAACTGCCCTACCGCGATTTCTTCGCCACCCTGCCGCCCGGCGGATTATACCTGATGGCGGCGGTGCTGGGACTGCTGTACCGGCCGTGGGGCAGTCTGGAGGGATTTATGGCCCTGCGCTATGCCACAGTGGCCTATGGACTGCTGACGATCCTGGTGGTCTACGCCATCGGCCGGCGGCTGGGGGGCCGGCCCGCCGGCCTGCTGGCGGCGGCGGTGCTGGCCATGGACGGCATCGTCATCGGGCAGGACCGCCGCGCCATGCTGGAGACGCCGATGAACCTCTTCTCGGCGCTGGCGGTATGGGCCTATCTGGAAGCGGCCCTCCGCGAGAAGGCCGGCCGGCGCTGGCCGGTACTGGCCGGCGCCGCCAGTGCCGCGGCCGTGATGATCAAGAGCCCGGGCGCCATCGTGCCCATTTTGCTGGTCGTCATGAGCGTTATCCGCCGGCGCTGGGCAGACCTGCCGCCGCTGGTGGGAGCGGGCACTGCCGCCGGCCTGCTCCTGGCCGGCCCCTTCCTGGTGCTCTGCCCGGAGCAGTTCCTGAAGCAGGTGTATGTCTTTCAAATGGTGCGGCCGCCGGACGGGGTGATCGCGGTGTCCGCGCGCCTGCACGAGATCTGGGGCTATCCCTATTCCTGGCTGACCCTGCGGCTGTGGGGGCTGGGACTGCCCCTCGCGCTGTGGGCGAGCTGGCGCCGGCGGGAGCTTGCCGGCTGGCTGGTGGTTGTCCTGTGGGCCGGCGGGGTGATGGCCCTCATCATCGCCAGCCGCTCGTATTGGGGCACCTAGTACCCGCAGTTGGCCATCCCGCTGGCACTGCTGGCCGGCGGAACGCTGGCCGGCGTGGGGGAAAGACTGCGGGAGCGCGAGACGCGCCTGCTGGCGGCCGTCGGACCGCTGGCCCTGGCGCTGTTCACGGGTTGGGGCATCTTTTTCGGCCATTTTGCCGTACAGTTCGATGCCACCCGTATCTGGCTGAGGTTCCATAAGCCGGCCTTCGCCGAGGCGGCGCGCTTTTTGGAGGACCATGCCGCGCCCGACGATGCGGTGTTGGCGACCGACCCACTGTACGGCATGCTGGCGTCGCGGCCCCTGGCCAGGGCCGCCGGCGCGCCCTATCTGGCGGACAGCTACGGCGGCATGCTGTATCAGAACATGGGCCTGGCGGATATGGGATGGAGGGATATCCTGGAACTGCGGCGCCGGCTGGCGAAAGACCCGCACGGCAACGGGGACCTGACCACTTCCATCTTTCACCTGCGGCCGGCGCAGGAGGATGTGCTGAGTGCCTTCGCTGAAGCGCGCTTCGTGGTGATTGACCGGCGGGCGGGGCGGCAGTGGGCGCCGGCCACCCTGGCGTACATCCGGGCCCATGCCGCTCCCCTGTGGACGATGGACGACGTGACGTTGTATCAGCGAACCGATTCGGTAGCGACAGGAGGGTGATGGACAATGCCGGTGGTGGGGCCGAACGGCGAGAAGCTCAAAGTGGTGGTGGTGATGCCGGCGTACAACGCCGCCAAAACGCTGGAAAAGACCTATAACGACATCCCCCATGAGGTGGTGGACCAGATCATCCTGGTGGACGACGTGAGCCAAGATGAGACGGTGGAGATCGCCCGCCAGTTGGGGCTGGATGTGGTCATTCACCTCCAGAACAAGGGCTACGGGGGCAACCAGAAGACCTGTTACATCGAGGCCCTGCGCAGTGGGGCGGACATCGTGGTGATGCTGCACCCCGATTACCAGTATGACTCGCGCCTGATACCGCAGATGATCGCGCCCATCGTCGCCGGCCAGGCGGACCTGGTGCTCGGCTCGCGCATGCTGGGCGGCGGGGCGCTGGCCGGCGGTATGCCCATCTGGAAATATATCGCCAACAAGGCCCTCACCTTTATCGAGAACCTGGCCTTCGGCAAACGGCTCTCGGAGTACCATACTGGTTTCCGGGCGTACAACCGCAAACTGCTGGAGACCCTGCCCTTCCTGCTGAACAAGGACAGTTTTGTCTTCGACACGGAGGTGTTGGCCGAGGCTATCTTCGCCGGCATGACTATCGCCGAGATCCCGGTGCCCACCCGCTATTTCGAAGAGGCCTCCTCGGTCAATTTCAAGACCAGCGTGATCTACGGGCTGGAGACCCTGTGGGTGGTGGCCAAGTACCTGCTCAACCGCTGGGGCATCCTGCG
>JACIWP010000229.1 GCA_014360855.1 Anaerolineae bacterium | reverse complement strand
ATCTGGCGCGGGCCGATGTCCCGACGCCGGCGGTTTCCTTCGCCGTCCGCCATCTCCAGGCCGACGGCGGGGTCATGATCACCGCCAGCCATAACCCGCCCCGCTATAACGGCATCAAGGTGAAGGCCAGTTACGGCGGCTCGGCTGACAGCGGGACCATCCGGGCGATCGAATCCTCTCTGGAGGAAATCGTACGGCGGAAGGGGCCGCCGGCGGAAATGCCCGTGGAGGAGGCGGAGGCGCGCGGGGTGCTGGAGCGCTTCGACCCTATGCCGGCCTATCTGGCGCATGTCCGCACGCTGATTGACGGGGAGGTCATCGCCGGGCGCTGTCCGCGCGTCGTGGTGGATGCCATGCACGGCGCCGGCCGCGGCTACACGCGCGATTTCCTGCGCGAGCTGGGCTGTCCGGTGCGGGAGATACGCGGCGAGATGAACCCCGGCTTCGGAGGGGTGCACCCGGAGCCCATCGCCCGCAACCTGCAGGCCCTGCAAGATGCGCTGGCGGACGGCGAGTGGGAGATCGGTCTGGCCATGGATGGGGATGCCGACCGCATCGGCGCCATGACCCCGCAGGGCAGGTTTGTGGACCCCCATGTCATCATGTCGCTCGCCCTGCGCTACCTGGTGGAGGCGCGCCGGCAGAAGGGCTGTGTGGTGAAGACCATTTCCACCACCCAGATGCTGAACCGGCTGGCGGCGCAGTACGGACTGCCGCTGTACGAGACGCCGGTGGGCTTCGACCATATCTGCAAGTACATCCTGGAGGACGATGTGCTCATCGGCGGGGAGGAGTCCGGCGGCATCACCATTCGCGGGCATATCCCCGAGGGCGACGGCATTTTGATGGGGTTACTGTTGGTGGAAATCCTGTGCGCGGCCGGCGCCTCCCTGGAGGAGCTGGTCGCGGACCTGATGCGGCAGGTTGGGCCGTTCTATTACGGCCGGCACGACTACGAGGTGCAGGCATTTTCCAAGAGAGAGCTGGTGCGGCGATTGGTGGCCAATCCCCCGCCGGCCATCGCCGGCCTGCGTGTGGCGGGCATCAGCGACCTGGACGGGGTGAAGTACCTGCTGGAAGATGACAGTTGGCTGTTGATCCGGCCTTCGGGCACGGAGCCGGTCTTGCGCATCTATGCCGAGGCGCGCCGGCCGGAGCATGTGGAGGCACTGCTGGAGGAAGGGCGCCGGCTGGGCCTGTCGCAGATGGGATGAGGCCGGCAAGCTAGATGGCATCGCGCATGGGCGCGAAGAGGAGAGTGTCCCAATGGTCTTCGCTTCACTGCTGGGGGTCCTGGCAACGGTCGTCTGGGTTGCCGTCATCGGGTATGTGGTGTTTGTCTTTGCTCAGCGGGCGCGCGGCCGGCCGAGCAAGGTCTCGATCAGCATCACCGTGGTGCTGGTCCTGCTGGCGCTCCTGTTCAGCACGCTGTCGGCCGGCGTGGTGGTGATCGACGCGCGGGAGGTGGGCGTGGTCTTCAACGATATTTACGGCCTGCGGCCGTATGTCCTGACACCAGGCCTGCATATCATCACCCCCTTCATTGACCATGTCTACCGCTATCCCACCATCCGCCAGTCGTACACCATGAGCATCGCGCCGCAGGAAGGAGCGCAGTATGGGGATGATTCCCTCTGGTCGCGCACCATTGACGGCCAGCAGGTCAGCATTGACGCCACGGTCTTTTTCGAGATAGACCCGGGGAAAGCGCCGCTCCTGCACTCGAAGTGGCAGAACCGCTATTTGTCCGATTTCGTGCGGCCGACGGTGCGCGGCGTGACCCGGGCGTGGATCTCCCAGTACAGGGTGGAAGAGGTGTACAGCTTGCGGCGTGAGGAACTGCGCTCGACCATTAAAGAGGAATTGCGGAAGCGCTTTGAGGAAGAGGGGCTTATTCTGCGCGGCTTTCTTATCCGCAACGTCAACTTCACCGATGAGTACGCCAATGCCATTGAGCAGAAGCAGATCGCCGAGCAGGAAGCCCAGCGGATGAAGTATATTGTGGAGAAGGAGCGGCTGGAAGCAGAGCGCAAGGCGGTGGAGGCGGAGGGCATCAAACAGGCGGCGATCATCAAGGCGCAGGGAGAGGCAGAAGCCCTGCGGCTCATCAACGAGAGCCTGCGGCAGAATCGCGATCTCCTGCTGTACCGCTATATCGAGAAGATCGCCCCCAATATCCAGGTGCTGATGCTTCCCAGTTCCTCGCCGTTTATCCTGGATCCGGGGACGCTCCTACAGAGTGGCGGGGTCGTGTCTTCCACGGCAACGGTCACCCCGTGAGGGTTGGGGAGAGCGGCGGATGTCGGGGGAATCGTGGTGGTCCCGTCTGCCGGCGCCGGCGCAGTGGCTCCTCCGCTGGCTGGCGTTGGTGCTGGCGAACCTTTTGCTGGTCGGTGCGGTCTGCTTAGTAATGGGCTGGACCGATGCGCTGCGTATTTCCAACGCGCTCTTCTTTGACGCGGCGGCCCTGTTGTTGCTGGGGCTGTTGATCCAGTGGGCGGCGCCGGCGCATACGTCGGCGCCGGCGGAGCCTGGCCCGCCGCCCGCTACCAGGCCCGAGCGGGAGCGGGAACAGCCGCGGGTGGAACAGATGCTGGAGGAGCGCTGGCGCCGGCGCCAGCGGCCCATTCACGGCTGGGCGGCATTATGCTTCACTGCCGCGGTAGCCATCTTCGGCATCTCCCTGCTGGTGCCGGCGGTGTGGGGCGGGGGCGGTCTTTAACGGCCGCCCCGTTTTTCTTCCATTTCGAGGATGAGCTTGACGCCGGCCAGGTTGACCCCGCGCTGGGTCAGGGCGTTGATGCGGCGCAGGCGCTGGATATCTCGGTCGGAGTAGAGACGGATGTTGCCCTCGGTGCGGGCCGGCGAGATGAGGCCGGCGCGCTCATAGGCCCGCAGTTTGTGGGGGGTCGTCCCCACCAGGCGCGCCGCCACGCTGATGACATAGCGGGGCACATCCTCCCCTTTATTGAACAGCCCCATCATGCACCTCCTGCCCTGTCGTTCCTCCCACATTATAGCCTGAATGCCGCAATAGGTCAAGGTACTATACAGTATCTGTATAGCAAATTTAACATTTTCTTTTAAGGTGCTTGACACAATCCTGCGAATATGGTATAATGGGTATAACAAATCTGAATTGGCCCGGAGTCATGATGCGCACCCGACGGCAAGGCAGCATGAGGGTCAATGGGACACCAGACCGGGCAAGGGCACAGTCCGAAAACGACCCCCTTCTGTTTGCCCTGTTGTTCTCCAGTCACAACACGCATAAACGAGACCACAGCCTCGGGCGGGAGCTACGAGGCTGTTACTGCCAACCATACCAAACGGATCGGTGAGCGGCAACTATGGAATACAAGGATTATTATAAGATACTCGGGGTAGATCGCAACGCCTCGCAGGAAGAGATCAAGAAGGCGTACCGCCGGCTGGCGCGCAAATATCACCCGGATGTCAATCCCGGCGATCCGAGCGCGGAACAGCGCTTCAAGGAGATCAATGAGGCGTATGAGGTGCTCTCTGACCCGGAGAAGCGCGCCAAATATGACCAGTTGGGCGCCCAGTGGCAGCAGTGGCAGCAGGCCGGCCGCTCTGCCGCCGATTTCGATTGGAGCCAGTGGTTCGCCGGCGCGCCGGGCGGCGTGCGGGTGGAGTTTCGCGACCTGAGCGACCTCTTCGGCCAGGGCTTCGGCTCCAGCGGCTTCTCGGACTTCTTCGAGGCCATCTTCGGTGGTATGGGCCGCACACGCACCGCCGGCCGCACCGCTGTCCGCGGGCAGGATATCGAGCATGAGGTCGAGATCACCCTGGAGGAGGCGTTCCGCGGCACCACGCGCGTCTTGCAGTTGGACGGCCGGCGCATCGAGGTGAAGATACCGGCCGGCGTGAAGACCGGTTCGCGCGTGCGCATCGCCGGCGAGGGCGCTCCCGGTATCGGCGGCGGGCCGCGCGGCGACCTGTACCTGAAGATTAAAGTCCTGCCCCATGCGGTCTTCGAGCGCAAAGGGGATGATCTCCACTGTGAAGTGGATGTGGACTTGTACACCGCCCTGCTGGGTGGGGAGGTGCGGGTGCCCACGCTCGAGGGACAGGTCGCGCTCCGCATCCCGCCGGAGACGCAGGCCGGCCGCACCTTCCGCCTCAAGGGATTGGGCATGCCCTCGTTGAAGAACCCCTCCCAGAGGGGCGACCTATATGTGAAAGTGCGGGTGAAACTGCCCGAGAACTTGTCCGAGCGCGAGAAATCGCTTTTCAGAGAGCTGGCCAATTTGCGGCGGTAAGTCCCACGGCGCGGGACCGTTCGTTCAGAGGCTGAGGAGCGTTGCCCATGGAATCCAGACAAATGCGCCCGGCCGAATGGGCGCTGATAGCCATCCTGGTGGTTTTTCTCGTTATGTTCGTGGGCGTGCTGGGCATGGGGACGGTTGCGGTCGTGCGGGAGCGAGTGATAGCGCCCGCCGGCGCGCCGGCCCGGCCGGCGCAGGTGACGCCGGCGCCCCGGTTTGAGCTGGCCGGCGAGGACCCGTTCGAGCAAACCCTGATTCAGCTCTATCTGCGGGTGCGGCCTTCGGTGGTCAACATCAGCGCCACCAAGATGGTGAACGTAGAGGACACTCTCTCCGATGAAGGGGAGAGTTACATAGATATCACGGAGGGCTCCGGCTTCATTTATGACAGCGCCGGCTATATCGTCACCAACCATCATGTGATTGAGGGCGCGCTGGATATCCAGGTCACCCTGTTCAGCGGGGAGGAACTGCCGGCAGAGGTGGTGGGACGCGACCTGTACAGCGACCTGGCGGTGCTGAAGGTGGAAGCGCCGGCGGAGCTTCTCCCGCCGG
>JACIWP010000228.1 GCA_014360855.1 Anaerolineae bacterium | reverse complement strand
TCCGCCTCCAGCTCCTGCTGTTTGGCGCGCAGGTGCAGGTTGGATTGGCGCAGTTCGTCGAGCAGGATGCGGGTGAGCCGGCGCTGACGGGCTTTCTCCAGGCTCTTCTCCACGACGGTGAGGATGTGCCAGGGACGGAACGGCTTGATGAGATAATCGTCCGCGCCGCCCCGCAGGGCCTCGACGGCGACCTCCTCGGAGCCGTAAGCGGTCATGAACACGATGGCCATATCCGGAAAAGCGGAGCGCAGTTGTTGGAGGAGCTCCAGCCCATCCGCATCGGGAAGCCGATAGTCCAGCAGGACCAGGTCGGGTATCTCCTCCTGGACAATTTCCAGGCCGTGTGTTCCCTCGGATGCCAGCCGGACGTGGTAGCCGGCCTCTATCAGGGCGCGCTGAAGGATGGCCTGATTGAGGCGGTCATCGTCAACGATGACGATGGATGTGCCGGCGGGGGCGGCGGCCGGCATATGCTCCAGCACCTGCTCCACGGTCTGCGCCAGCTTCTCGGCGTTAAAGTCCCGGCCGCGCTCCTTGATGATGTAGCCGACGGCGCCCATCTGCAGGCCGGCCTCCTTATGCTCCTCGGTGTCGTATACCCCGGTGAGCAGGATGATGGGGATGTGGCGGGTGTGCGCATCTCGCTTGAGCGCCTGGAAGACCTCGAATCCGTCCATGCCGGGCAGAAGCAGATCGAGGATGATCAGGTCAGGTATCACTGCGCGCACATGCTCCAGCGCTTCCTGCCCGGTGGAGGCGGTGTCCACCTGGTATCCCCGCCGGCGAAGGCTCTCCTGCAGGGCCTGCAGTACCACGGGCTCATCATCAACGACCAAAATCCTTGTTGGTGATTTCCTCGCCATGTCCCATGTCCTCCTCGCTGGCCGTGGGTTCGCCGGCCCAGCGCGGCTGACCGCTCTGCCCATCGGCAGTGAGTTTCTGCCAGGTGCCGCTGTCCACATCCAGCAGATACAGGTAGCCCTGATGCGCGATGACCATCTGCCGGCCGTCCGGCGACCAGGCCAGCTCCGGCGCTACCAGGCCAGGCATATCGGCCGGCGGGAAAAGCTTGCGGCGGTTGCTTCCATCCCGATCCATGACGTACAGGTCATACCGGCTGTCCTGGGAACTGCGGGGGCTGTAGGCTATGCCGAAGGCGATGGCGCTCTCGCGCGAGCCGTCCGGCAGGCGCCTGGCCGGCGACCAGGCCGGCGCGGTCCACATCCCCACATCCGGGGAGATCGGCACCTTGACCGCTCCTGTGCGCTCCACCACCCACAGGTCAAACACGGGACTGTCTTCCGGGTCCATGCCTTCCATCTGACCATGCACGGAACAGGCAAGGTAGCGGCTGTCGGGGGACCAGCTCAGCTCAGGTAGCCAGACCCACTCGCCGTACGTGTGATAGGTGGCGAAATGGAGCAGGGGGGAGCGGACGCCGGCGCGCAGATCAATGACGCCGACCTCATCGGCCTGGCCGTAGGCCAGCCAGCGGCCGTCAGGGGAGAGGGCAAAGTGGGTGCCCCACCAACTGTAGACCGTTTCCGCCGGCGGGTCCAGGAGCTTCTGCGTCAGGGTAGTGATCTTCTCATTGCCGGTGCGTTTGCCGGCCGGCGTCAATCCGTAAATGGTCGCCTTCCAAATGTCATTATGGGCGCGCCAGCCGGGTGCGCCGCTGGTGCGCTCCGCCGTGGAATAGATGATGCCTTTCCCATCGGCCGTCCACTCGGCGTACATCACCCCCTCGATGCCCAGCGGGTATGACGGCTCGTTCAGGATGGAAGTCCCGACGATCCAGAGGGAATTGAGGACATGCGGCCGGCCGCTGGTCTCCGCCCGCGAGTATACCAGCCACTCGCCGTCGGGGGAGAGCGCCAGCACGCGGCCGTCCAGGTCGCCGGAGGAGGTCAGCGGCCGGCGGCTCGCGCTGGTGCCGCGCATGACCCAGGCGTTGCCGGCGGAAATATAGACCAGGGTGCCGGTAATGGGAACCGAGGGGAGATCGGCCTGCAGGCCAACGGCGATGATCTCGTCCACCGGCGGTTTGATGATGATGCGCTGGGCTTCGGTGCGCTCCACAACCTGTCCGTCCTCCAGCACGAGGCGATAGACGATCTCTTCCTCGCCGTTGGCACCTAACTGGAGTAGTTTGCGCTCGCCGGGAGGGAGGGCCTCGCTCTTGATGATTTTCTGGGAGAAGGGGATGGGCCGGCGCTCCGTCTCCTGGCGTTCTTCCACCCGCACCACCCGCACGGTGGCGCCGTCCTGCACCTCTTGCCAGAGGTCGGGTTCGACGCGGTCCATTTGTCCTGGGGAGATGCCGGCCTGCAGGAGGACCTCGCGCACGGTGCCGGCGGTGGTGTACATGACCAGCCGCATGTCGCTGGTCTCGATGGTGACGAGTTTGGCGGCTGGGGCAGGCGCCAGACACCCCGTCAGCCGCATCATGCTCACCCCGATGAGCAGAGCCATGAGAAGCCAGATTTGCCGGCGCAGCGCGTGCATCCTGCCATCCATATGCCCTCCGGTTGATATATCGTACCACAAAGCGCGCCGCGGGGCAAACGCCGGCACTATTTGCGCCGGCGCATCGGAACCGGTATAATTCCTGCTAGCGGCATCTGTATCCCCAGAGTTATGGGGCCTGACGCTTCTGGAACAGCGAGCGGTCGTGAAGCCCAAGAAACGTCCGTTGATCCGTCCCCTGCCCATACTGCTTGCCGACCTGATCCTGACCCTGCTGGCGCTGTGGCTGGCCGATCTCCTGCGGCATCGGATTCCCTTCGGGCGGGAGATTGCTCCCGGCACCGTGTATCTGACGCCGGCGGTGTACGTCATGGTGGCGGTCATCTGGACAGGGTGCTTCCTCTTTTTCGGGGTGTACGACGGGCGCCGGCGGCCCTTCGGGGATGCCCTGCGCTCCCTGCTGGCGGCATTGAGCATGTCGCTGATGCTCTTCGCCGGCGGGCTGTATTTCACCCGCATGCGCGATTTCTCCCGCCTGCTGGTCGTCTACTTTGCCGTGCTGGACTTCCTCCTGCTCCTTCTTGCGCGCTGGGCGTGGGCGGTGCTGTTGGCGCGCCGGCATCGGCGAGGGGAGGCTCTGCGCACCATTATCGCCGGCGAGGGGCCGACGGCGCTGGAGATCGGCCGGCGCATTCAAACGCACCCCTGGGCGGGGTTCGAGCTGGTGGGGTACGCCGGCGGTGGGAGAACCACATCCCTGGGGGCCGGCGCCCCCTGTCTGGGAGATATGGATCACTTGCTGGAGCTGGTGCAGGAGCATGATGCGGACTGCGTGATCCTGACCCTGCCGTTCGGGGATACCCTGCCGCTGGCGGAGCATATCCTGGCCCTGCAGGAGCTGGGGGTGCGGGTGTATCTGGCCCCGGACTATGCCGGCGAGATTGCCTTCTGCCCGCGTGTGGAGGATTTGTACGGCATATCGCTCATCGGCGTGAGCGATTTGCGCCTGACGACCTGGCAGGCGGCGGTCAAGCGCGTCCTGGATATCATCGTCTCGGCGGTGCTCCTCGTGATGACTGCGCCGCTGATGGCCCTCATCGCGCTGGCGGTGCGGCTCGATTCCGACGGCCCGGTGCTGTTCCGACAGCCGCGGGTGGGGCAGGACGGCCGCATCTTCACCATGTACAAGTTCCGCACCATGGTGCCCGATGCGGAGGAGCGCCTGCAGGCACTGCTGCGGGAGCGCGGCTGGGAGAAGCCCCCGCTGAAAATCCCGGATGACCCGCGCGTCACACGGGTCGGGAGATTCCTGCGGCGCTTCAGCCTGGATGAACTGCCCCAGCTTTGGAACGTCCTGCGGGGGGATATGAGTATGGTAGGGCCGCGGCCGGAAGAGCTGCGCATCGTGCAGACGTATAATGCCTGGCAGAGGAAGCGCCTGCTGGTGAAACCCGGGCTGACCGGCCCCATGCAAGTGAACGGTCGGGCGGACCTGCCGCTGGATGATCGGGTGCGGTTGGAGATTGATTATATCCAGCATTACTCGCTGTGGGAGGACCTGAAGATTATGGCGCTGACCCTGCCGGCCATCTTCTCGGGGAAGGGGTCGTATTGACGATGTCCATGCGCTGGCGGGGTTGCTGGCCGGCGGCCGGCACCGCATTCCTGCTGTTCGTGCTCTCCCTGGCGCATCAAGCCCTGTACCTCTATCTGGTGCCTCCGTGGCAGGGGCCGGACGAGCCGCGCCACATGGAGTACATCCTGCTGATGGCGGAGGATGCGGCGCCAGGGACGCCGGCGGCCGCGGCCATCCAGGAGCGCATCATCTCCTCGATGGAAGCGCATCGGTTCTGGCAGTACGGCTATTTCATCCGTCCATATGACCCACAGAGTCCCCCGCACACGCTGGATGACATCTGGCCGGGTTTCGCCCACGAGACGCATCAGCCGCCGCTGTATTACTGGATTGCCGGCCGGCTGGTGCGCTGGAGCGGCCTACAGGATGCGGCGGCGCAACTGCGGCTGGTGCGCTGGTTCTCGGCACTGCTGGGTGCCGGCATTGTGGTCATGGCGTGGCTGGCCGGCCGAGGGCTCTTCCCGCGTCATCCTGGCCTTGCGGCCGGCACGGCGGTATTCACGGCCGGCCTGCCCATGTTCGCCTTTATCCACGCCGCCGCCAACAACGACAACCTGGCGGCGTTCTTCTCCGCGGGGGTCTTCGTATGCGGCGCCGGCGCCCTGCGGGAACGCCTGACATGGGGACGGGCGTTGGGCATGCTGTCCTGCGCTGTGTTGGCATTGCTGACCAAGCGCACCGGCTTCATCGCGCCGGCGGCCCTCGCGCTCATCGTCCTCGGGTCGCTCTGGCCGTGGCGAGCCGGCC
>JACIWP010000227.1 GCA_014360855.1 Anaerolineae bacterium | reverse complement strand
GCCGCTTCCATGATCACGCGGAAGATGATATCCTGGTCGACATCGGTGTTGGCAGGGATGGCATAGAAGTCAGCCGCGGCTGGGCCGGCGTGAGGCCCTCCTGGCACCGCGCGCGGAGCCGGCGCGAAACCGATCATGCCTACGAATTTGGACTTGTCGGGATTGTCCATGTTGGCGGCGCGGCTCGCCCATGTATTGGCGGAGGCCAGGGTGCCCGTCTCCAAACCGATCTCCGTGTCGTCAATGCTCCAGGTCAGCCCCTCCTCGCCCATGCAGGCGTCGACGATTTCCAAGATTTTCTCAACGGCCTTGACGCCCTCAGGCCCGTTGAACGCCGGGGTGCTGTCGTCATTCAGCCATTTGCCCCCAAAGGCTTTCAGCATGTTGTGAAACTCAATGCGCCAAGCCCAGCCCGCATGCAGGTTAATGGTGAACGGCAGTTCCAGATCCTTCTCCTGCTTGAGAACCGAGCAAGATGCAATCACGTCGTCGTATGTCTCTGGAACCGACAGACCGTACTTCTCAAACAGGTCCATGCGATAGAAGTACAGCATGGTGTTGGCAACAATGGGGATGCCGTAGACCTTGCCATCATATGTCGCCAAGTTATACAGGCTGGGATCGATGTCATCCAGGGCGTACTGCTCTTTGTACTTGGCGATCAGGTCATCCAGAGGAAGCAGTTTCCCTTCGGAGGCCAATTCAGTGAGGAGCGCATCATCCACATGCAGGATCTCGTAAGGGGATTTGCCCTGCCCAGACAGGGAGAGCCGCATCTGCTCCTTGGCTGACCCTGAATCAAGCAACAGCGTGTTGACCCGCAGGTTGGGGACGTTGCCGCACTTCTCCAGCTCTTTGGCATAGAATTGGGTGATGGGGAATGCCCAACCGATCATGTCGATCTGCGTGGGCTGGTCCGGCGGCGTCATGTTGCATCCGGACGGGGCCGGCGTGGGCGTGACTACCTTCTCCACCACTACCGTCTCTTTGACAACGGTAGGCACCACTTGGGTGACCACCTTCTCCACTTCTTTGGTCACCTCGACGACCTGTGGGGTGGGCGCGGCACAGGCAGCCAGCAAGCCCAGGACCACGAACATGGACAGCAAGGCGAACAGCTTTTTCATCTTTTTCCTCCCTCTTCATGAAATTGGGAAACACGGTAACGTCGAAACCAGTTTATGCATACGTATTCATTAATGTTGTAACTGCACCACCTCCTTTCCTTCCTGTCACTTTCGCCGCCGCTCTAGTCGGTGAGGAGATTGCCCAGACGCGCGGAGGAGCGGACGATGAATGAGGGAGAGATAAAACGCACGATACGCTCTTCGGTCACCCTGCCGATAGCGTCCAACAACACATCTAGCGTCACATCGACCATGCGGTCGATGGGCTGGTGGACGGTGGTGAGCTGGTAGTTTGGCCAGGCGGCCATGGGGATATCATCGAATCCGATAATGGAGAGGTCTTCGGGAACCCGCAGGTTCATCTCGCGGCGTGCGGCATCTATCGCCGCCATAGCCATCAGGTCATTGGCGCAGAAAATGGCGTCTGGGAGAGGCTGAAGGTGGAGCAGTTTCAGTGCCGCTTGGTAACCGGATTCATAGGTGTAGTCGCCGCCGGCACGCGCATATAGGCTCATGCCCCGTTCGTTCAGCCGCTCCGTGAATCCCATTTCGCGGTCCCGGTTGGTGGAGCTCCCCGGTTCGCCGGCAATGTATGCGATGCGAGCATGGCCGGCATCGAGCAGGGCATCGGCCACCATACGCCCGCCGGCGACGTTGTCACAGCAGACGGCATGAACCCTTGTATCCAGCGAATACCGGTTGAACAGCACCACCGGCGTTCCCAGGCGAGCACATTCATCCGCCAACAGGGATGACAACTCCGCGGAAGTGATAATAATGCCATCTACCTGATACTGCAGGGCCATTGGCAGTACTTCTTCGAGTTCTGCGCCATTCTGGACATTCAGCAGTAAGGTCCAGTACCCCAGCGCCTGGAGCCTGGACGTAAATTCCTGCAGGAGGCGAGCATAGAAGGGATTCATAAAGCGAATGAGGACGATGCCGATGATGCGTGTGGACTGTTGGTTCAAACTGCGCGCGATGGCATTCGGGCGGTAGCCCAGTTTCCTCGCAGCAGCCAGCACCCGGGCCCGTGTTTCCGGGGAGACATTGGTGGCGGCGGAGAAGACGCGGGACACTGTGGCTTGGGAGACGCCGGCAAGCTGTGCCACCTCTACCGAGGAGACAGAGCCCTTTCGCGTTCTGTGCCTCTGGCGTAACGTGGATGCCATCGCGCCGATATCCTGGCAAATCTGGCTGAATACGTATTCACAGTATACCACACCCCATGATTTTTGTCAAGAGGCAAATTTGCAGTACAAAGCTCGGTTGGGTCGGGCGGCCGACATGGGGAAGCGGCATCCGGAATCGCTCTTCGATGAGGTCCGCTACCCCGACTGCATCGTCGAGACCATATTGGGGGATCGGGGGGCGAAGCGCGGGCCGCTGACCACGGTGATCAGCTCCGCCGGCGCGTAGATCAGGCTGATACTGTTTCCGTGCCGGCGCATAGGGGGTCCGGCCACGCGGTCACGGGTTTTCTCCGGCAGGCCGGCCCACATGGCGCCCAGTTTGCCGGCGTGGTACAGCGGTAGCAATCAGTACCCCCGGCGCGATTCGAACGCGCAACCAACTGCTTAGAAGGCAGCTGCTCTGTCCGTTGAGCTACGGGGGCACGCTCATTATCCATTGTATCAGCCGGCCCCATTGTGTCAAATCTATATCCCCCAACCTCCCGCCGAATGTCAACTCTGAATTGACATCCCTGCCCCCATTGTATAAAATACAAGGGACATGCTCGCCGGCCCATCATCCCTGGCCTATATACCGCCGTCATGAGAGGTACATCCATGAAAGCACGCATTGACTGGAACGCCTTGTTCGCCCCTCTCGATGTCATGAACATCCCTGTCTCCCAAACCCATCTGCGCCGCGTCACCGCCGTCCAGCACACCCCCACCGGCCTGCTACTGACGGTCGAAACCGCCGCCGGCCAACCCATCCCGGTGCAGATCGACCTCATCCAGCCCGATCTCCTGCGACTGCGCATGAACCCTCACGGCATCCGCCAGGCAAAAAGCGACATCCTGGTCCAGGAAAGCTGGCCGGCACCAGCGTTCGAGGTAGAGGAAACCCCGGAGGCCATCACCATCCTGACCGAGCGCCTGCGGGTGGTGCTCCAGCGCTTCCCCTGGCAAATGCGCGCCTATGACCGCTCTGCGCCGGCCGATGCCGAACCCTTCTTCGCCGAACGCTTCAACGACCGCGCCTACGGCTACGCGTATGAGGTCCCCCCCATCGGCTACGAGGAGGACGCCGGCGGATTCATCACCGTCCACGAGACCGTTGCCCTCCGCCCCGGTGAGGCGCTGTACGGCTTCGGGGAGAAGTTCACCCCGCTCAACAAGCGCGGCCAGGAGCTGTACTCCTGGTCCATGGACTGCGGCAACGTCAGCAGTTTCCGCTCGTACAAAAATGTGCCCTTTTTCATGAGCACCGCCGGCTACGGCCTCTTCATCCACACCTCTTTCCCCATCGTCTACCGCATGGGAAGCGAATCCAGCATCTCCTACTCCTTCCACATCGCCGACAGCCAGCTCGACTATTTCCTTATCTACGGCCCATCGCTGAAACATATCCTCTACCGCTACACCGAGCTGACCGGCCAAGCACCGGTCCCGCCCAAGTGGTCGTTCGGGTTCTGGATATCGCGCTGTGGATATAAAACCCGTCAGGAGGTCGAGGAAGTCGTGCGGGAGATGCGGGCGCGCGGCTTTCCTTGCGACGTGCTGAGTCTGGACCCCTGGTGGATGGGCGAGGGGCCGTGGTGCACGTACGAATGGGATGAGGAGCGCTTCCCCCGGCCGGCCGAGATGATGGCCGAACTGCGCCGGCAGGGCATCCGCACCTGTCTCTGGATCACCCCCTATATCCCCGCCGGCACCCCGCTCTATGAAGAAGGCAAGGCGCGCGGCTACTTCATCCGCCGGCCCGACGGCTCGATCAGCCCGGTGCTGGAGGCCTTCGCCGGCCGCGACCTGGCGGCGGTGGACTTCACCAACCCCGAGGCGGTGGAATGGTTCCTCTCCCATCTGCGCCGGCTCCTGGACATGGGCGCGGCCGTCTTCAAGACCGATTTCGGCGAACAGGCGCCGGCCGATGCCCTCTACCACGACGGACGCTCCGGCCTGGAAATGCACAACCTCTACCCGCTCCTGTACAATCGCGCGGTGTTCGAGCTCACCCGTCAGTACTTCGGCCGCGGCCTCACCTGGGGGCGTTCCGCCTACGCCGGCTCCCAGCGCTACCCCGTCCAGTGGGGCGGCGACAGCTACAGCAGTCTGGACCAGATGGGCACCCAGCTCCTCGGCTTGCTCAGCTACGGCATGTCCGGCGTTCCCTTCTGCAGTCACGATGTCGGCGGGTTCGATTATCCCCCGGAAGCGTTCGATCACCCGCGCCAGGAGGACTATCCGCGCGATGCGGTGGTCTACGCGCGCTGGCTCCAGTTCGGCGTCTTTTCCTCTCATGTGCGCGCCCACGGCAAACAGCCCCGCGAGCCGTGGCAGTACGGGCCAGAGGTCGAGGCCATCGCCCATCGTTACCTGTCCCTGCGCTACCGCCTGCTCCCGTACATATACTCGGAAGCGGTGCGCAGTTCCCAAGCCGGCCTGCCTATGGTGCGGCCGCTGGTGCTGGAGCATCAGGATGACCGCAGTACGTGGCATATTGACCATGAATACCTGTTCGGGGAGAGCTTCCTCGTGGCGCCGGTGACCTCGCGCGATGGCCGGCTCTCCGTCTATCTGCCGGCCGGCACCTGGT
>JACIWP010000226.1 GCA_014360855.1 Anaerolineae bacterium | reverse complement strand
TGAACGTGGCCATCTCGTCCAGTATCTTGCAGGCCGCTTCGATAATCCCCATGGCCAGGACGGCGCCCGTGCCCTCCCCCAAGCGCATGTCCAGGTCCAGGATCGGCTCCAGTCCCAGGTGCGAGAGCATGGCCGCATGGCCGGGTTCGGCGGAGCAGTGGCCGGCGAAGCAGTAGGCCTTGGCCGGCGGGCACAGATGTAGGGCAATGAGCGCGCCGGCTGTGGAAATAAACCCGTCAATGACCACGGGGATGCGCAGGGCGGCGGCGCCCAGGATGACGCCGGCGATGGTGCCGATCTCAAACCCGCCCACTTTGGCCAGCACGTCAATGGGATCGCCGGCGTCGGGGCGGTTCACCTTCAGGGCACGCTCGATGGTGGCGATTTTGCGCCGGAGGCCGGCGCCGTCCACTCCGGTGCCGCGGCCGGCCAGTTCCGCCGGCGAACGGCCGGTGAAGACCGCCGCGATGGCGGTGGAGGGCGTCGTATTACCGATGCCCATATCGCCGGTGGCGACGATGTCCAGGCCGCGCGCCCGCTCCTCCTCTACCAGGCGAATGCCGGTCTCGATCGCCTGGAGGGCCTGCTGGCGGGTCATGGCCGGCCCCTCGGCGATGTTGGCAGTGCCGCGGGCAATCTTGCAAGAGCGCAGTTCGGGATGCGCCGGCAGGTCGCCGGCCACGCCGGCGTCCACCACCACGACGCGCGCCCCCACGTGTCGCGCCAGCACGTTGATGGCCGCGCCGTTATGCAGAAAGTTCAGCACCATCTGGGCAGTGACCTCCTGCGGGTAGGCGCTGACGCCGGCGGCGGCCACGCCGTGATCGGCGGCGACGGTGATGACGGCCTTATCGCGCAGGCGCGGGCGGGGACAGCCGGTGATGCCGGCCACCTGGATGGCGATGGCCTCCAGCCGCCCCAGACTGCCGGCCGGCTTGGTGAGCTGATTCTGCCGCTCCGCCGCCTGGCGCTGGGCCTCCTGATGCAGTGGGCCAATCTGGTCGAGGATTGTGGCGAGCCTGGACATAGTGATACCTCTCCTGAAAAGATGTGGGTGTGCGAGGGGCTGGCCCCCACTGGTACCCGGCGAGCCGGAGGCAAAAAAAGACCCCTGCCGGCATAGGGGTCGTGAAGCGCGACCCTGTTGCCTTTACCGCGAAGGCTCAGGGCAGAGAGTGGTCCCGGGCGACCTGGCTTACCGCTGGAAGCGGATCACAGTTGCGGGACAGCGCCGGCCTCTCACCGGACTTCCCCCGGTTTGCTCCACCTTGGGAGCTCCACCCCCCACACCGTATGCGATTGTGCGCGCACTATACCACGGCGCGGTGCGGTTGTCAAACGGCTTGTCGGGGCGGGCCGGCCGTACAGCGGGGCAACCATAAGGCCCACCGCGTACCCCCTGCCCGCGAAATTTGACAAACCCGCGCTCTGCCCCTATAATGTCCCTTCGTCAGTAGGGCAGAAACCAGGTACCCTTGGAGGATATACATGTTCGCGGTCATCCAAACCGGCGGCAAGCAACTGCAGGTGGAGCCGGGGCAAACCGTCCTGGTGGAGAAGCTCCCCGTCGCGGAAGGGGATGAGGTCATATTCGACCAGGTGCTGATGGTGGGCGATGAAAATCAGGTCCGGCTGGGCACTCCGGTGGTCGAAGGTGCGCGCGTCGTGGGCAAGGTGCTGACGCAGGGGCGCTATCGCAAGGTTATTGTCTTCAAGTACATCCCCAAGAAGCGCGTGCGCCGCAAGAAGGGGCATCGTCAGCCGTTCACGCAGGTGCTGATCGAGCGGATCGAGGCCTAGCCGGCGGGCATACATGAGGAGGTAATGGATTATGGCACACAAAAAGGGAACGGGTTCCAGCCGCAACGGGCGCGACAGCGAGGGCAAGCGCCTGGGCGTCAAGCGATTCGATGGGCAGTTGGTGCGCGCCGGCACCATTATCGTGCGCCAGCGCGGCACCCGCTTCGCGCCGGGCAATAACGTCGGCCTGGGCAAGGATTACACCATCTATGCCCTGATTGACGGCTATGTGAAATTCGAGCATGCCTCCCGCGACAAAAAGCGGGTGAGCGTGTATCCGGAGAAGGTGGCATAACTATGCGCAAGAACATTCATCCGAAGTACTATTCCGAGGCGACAGTGATCTGCGCCTGCGGCAATACGTTCAAGGTCGGTTCGACCAAAGAGATTATCCGCACCGACGTGTGCTCCCAGTGCCACCCCTTCTTCACGGGCGAACAGCGCATCGTGGACACCGCCGGCCAGGTGGAGCGTTTCATGCGCCGGCTGGAGCGGCGGGATGCCAAGCGCGGCGAGAAAGGCATTGCCGAGCCGGCAGCAGGTGAGGCCGGCAAGTAAGCGCTGTGCCGGCGGGGATGACTGCTGGGTAACGTTCCTCGTCCATAAAGGGGCAGACAGTTTCCTGCCCCTTTTTCTTTTTGCGCCTTCACGGCACCCCATGACCTCATCTCGAAGGAGAGGGAAATGCAGGGCGAATTCAGGGATGGCTCGATCGAGGTCATCTGCGGCAGTATGTTCAGCGGCAAGACCGAGGAACTGCTCCGTCGCATCCGCCGTGCGGAGATCGCGCGCCAGAAGGTCCAGCTCTTCAAGCACAGCCTGGATAACCGCTTCCACGTCACCCGCGTCACCTCGCACAACGGCATCCATCGGGAAGCCCTCGTCATCCAGGAGGCTCGGCAGATCCTGGAACTGCTGGAGCCGGATACCGATGTGGTGGCTATTGACGAGGTACAGTTCTTCGACTGGCAGATCGCGGAGGTCTGCAATCAGCTGGCCGACCAGGGGATTCGGGTCATCGTCGCCGGCCTGGACATGGATTTCCGCGGGGAGCCGTTCGGGCCGATGCCGCTGTTGATGGCCATCGCCGAGCGCGTGGATAAGCTGAACGCCATTTGCGTGAAATGCGGCCGGCCCGCCAGCAGAACCCAACGCCTGATTGACGGGCGGCCGGCGTGGTACGATGACCCGGTCATCATGGTGGGTGCCAGCGAGGTGTATGAAGCCCGCTGTCGCTTCTGCCACGAGGTGCCCCGCCGGCCGGATGCGGAGGCCTCGCAAGGGCATGAAAAACAGGTCGGCTGAATTCCTATCAGCCGCCCTGTTTCATTTTCGGGGAAGCCGGCGTCCTCAGCCGGCGCGGCGTAGCTTTTCCTTTTGGAAGGAGCGGTACAGGTACAGCAGGTTGGCGCGGTGAAGCTCCTGGGCCATGCCGCCCAGCGGCACCCGCGACAGGCCGGCCTTCTCCACATCCCACGATAACAGTTCGCGTTCGGACGCGCCCTTCGACACGGCGTTGTGCACGAAACTGCGCACCTTTTTCAGGTAATTGATGGCGGCTTCCAGCGTCTCGGGGATCTCGCCGCGCAGGAGGACCCCGCCGTGTCCCTGCACGATGCTCTCCAGGTTCAGGGACTGCACCTTTTGGAGGGTGGCGAGCATCTGGTTCAGGTCCCCGCCGACGATATAGGGCACCGGCAGGACGGCATCGCCGGCGAACAGTATTTTCTCTTCTTCGATATACACCATGGTGCAGTCGGAGGAATGGCCGGGGGCATGGATCAGCTCTATATTGTAATCGGCCAGACGGATGGCAGCCCTGCCCCGATAGGTGATATCGGGCAGGCGCAGTCGCACCTCCCGAAGTTCCGGGGTTTCCTGTTTGGCTTCCTCCAGAGCCTGTTCCCCAACGCGCTCCAGCATGGCGCGTGTCTCCTCATGGGCGATGATGGGGATGCCCTCGAAGAGGTAATTACCGTAGATATGGTCGGCGTGGAAGTGGGTGTTCACCACCCAGCGGATGCCGGCGGTGCAGTTGCGCCGCGCGAACTCGTACATCTGGCGGCTTTCGGATGGGAAGGGCAGAGTATCGATCACCACACAGCCTTGGGGCGTTATGATGAGGCCGGCGGCCACTTCCAGGTAGCGACTGCTGGTGAAAACGTAGATGGTCTCAGCGACGCGCTCGCGCAGCATATATCCTCCAACCCAAGGGGCGGGGAGATGTCATATATCAGTTCACGGTCAAGATATCACAAACGCGGGCAGATGTCAAGCATTTTGGGATATTTCCCGGGATCAGATTGGTGCTTTGAACGGACGAAGGTCATTCCCGGGGCGGCTGTTACCTGGCGGGAGCGGCGCGCTCTCGGGGATTAATTTGCCGTGCAGTAGGAAAAAGCTTACAATAGAAAATGTCCTGATGCATCCAAGGAGGTCCTGTACGTATGGCACGCATTCCGCTGAGGCTGGTGGTACTGATGGCGCTGTTGGGTCTGGTCCTGGCCGGCTGTGGAACTGCGCCGGCTGACCAGCCGTTGAGCGCCGGCCCTCGTGTGGTGGCTACCACGAATATTATCGGGGATGTGGTGGCGCATGTCGCCGGCGGGCATGTCCAGCTCACCGTGCTGATGGGACCGGGGGTGGATCCCCACACCTACACCCCGACGCCGCGCGATGTTGCCGCGGTGCACGACGCTCAGCTCATCTTTGTGAACGGCGCCGGCCTGGAGACCTTCTTAGAGCCTCTGCTCCAACAGGCCGGCGGACAGGCGCGCCTGGTGGACCTGAGCCAGGGAATAGACCTTCTGCCGGCGGAGCATGTGGAGGAAGAGGCCGGGCATGCCGGCGAGGGGGAATATGACCCGCATATCTGGCTCAGCGTGCCAAATGTGATGCGGTGGGTGGACACCATCGCGGCGGCCCTCTCGGAGGCGGATCCGGCGCACGCCGGGGCATATCGCTCGCAGGCGGCGGCCTACCGCCAGGAACTGGAGGCGCTGGATGCCTGGATCCGTCAGCAAGTGGCCGGCGTGCCCCCCGAACGCCGCAAGCTGGTGACCAATCACCCGGCGTTCGGCTACTTCGCCAGGGAGTACGGGTTCGAGCA
>JACIWP010000225.1 GCA_014360855.1 Anaerolineae bacterium | reverse complement strand
AGCACCCCACCGCCCACGGCGCGCGCCGCCGCCCGGCTCAATGCGTCCAGCTCCGGCGTCACCGGGCAGTTGGACGCCCGCCCGCCGCGCGCCGTGTTGGTGATCCAATGTTCGGAGGAGCGGTAGATAGCGCAGATGGTCTCATCGCCCACCACAAAGGAACGGATATCCCGACCGGGCTTGCGGATATATTCCTGGATATAGAAGATGGAGTGCAGGAAGTTCCCCAGCGTGGCCTTATGCTGGATCACCGCCTCCGCCGCATCGCGGTCGTTGATCTTCACCACCATACGCCCCCAGGAGCCAACAACCGGCTTGATGACCACCGGATAGCCCATCTGCTCGATGGCCTCGAGCGCGGACTCTTCCGTGAAAGCGATGACGGTGCGCGGGGTGGGGACGCCGGCGCGCAGGAGGGCGCTGGTCGTCATAAACTTGCTCCCGCAAATCTGCGCCACCTCCCAGCGGTTCACCGTCGGAATGCCCCAATCCTGAAACACCCGCAGGGCATGCTCCGCCCGCGAATGCTGGATACAGCGCTCCAGGATCACATCCCAGCGGCGCGCCGGCTGATCCATGGGCAAAATCAACTGTCGGTCATCGATCAGCTCGAAATCCAGCCCGCGCCGCTCCATCTCATCGGCCAGGAGCTTCTCCTCCGCCCGTACGCGTGACAACAGCATTCCGATTTTCACAGCCATGCCTGCCTCCTGAAGGTATCCTCAGACGAATTCGACAGATATCGCCGGCCCGGCGCCGCCGGCCGCGGCACACCCTGCGCCGGCAACGGCTCCAACACCAGACCATCCCCGACCGAGCATTCCAGCTCATGATGGGGCGCGGCCCACCATGTCTCCCCGGCATGCCCTGCTCCGCCGCCGGCAGGACGTTCCAGCGCATCCCTCTCTAGGCCGGCCGCCAATGCCTCGACCGTCTCCCGAATGACCGCTGTCACCTGCGCCGTGCTCGCCTGCCCGCCCAGGTCCGGCGTCATCACCCGCCGGCGCAGGGCTGTCTCCACCCCCTGCACCAACCAGCCGGCCGCCTCCGCCTCTCCCAGGTACGAGAGCATCATCGAGGCGGCCAGAATAGCGGCCATGGGGTTGGCGAGGCCCTTGCCGGCGATGTCCGGCGCCGAACCATGCACCGGCTCGAACACCGCCACCGCATCTCCCAGGTTGGCGGAGGGTGTCAGGCCCATGCCGCCGCACAGCGCCGCTGCCTCGTCGGACAAAATATCGCCGAACATATTGGTGGTGACGATGACGTCAAAGGACTCCGGATCCCGGATCAGCCGCATGGCCATGGCATCCACCAACACTTCCTCCACCTCGAGGCCAGGAAATTCGCCGGCCACCTGGCGCACCGTGTCGCGGAACAGGCCGCAGGTCAAGGGCAGGATGTTCGCCTTATGGACGATGGTCAGCTTGCGCCGCCGGCCCATGGCCAGCCGGCAGGCGGCACGCGCCACCCGTTCCGAGGCCTGTCGGGTGATGACGCGCTCCGCCACCGCCCGCTCCCCTTCCAGATGCTCCTGCTGGACATACAGGTCCTCGGTGTTCTCCCGCACGATGAGCAGGTCAATGCCCGGCCGGACGCCGGCCAGGGGCCAGGAGCGCGCCGGCCGCAGGTTGGCGTACAGGTGAAACTCCCGCCGCAGTGCCACGATGGGACTGCGGTAGCCCTCGACGCGCCGGCCAGTGGGCGAAGAAACCGCGCCGAACAGGGTCGCATCCGCTTCCCGCACCGCCTGAATGGTCTCGTCCGGCAGAGCTGTGCCCAGCTCCTGAAAACATGCCCAGCCGGCCTCCGCGAAATGAAAGCGCAAATCCAGCCCCGTAGCGCGCAGGACCTCGATGGCCGCCGGCACCACCTCGCGGCCGATACCATCACCCGGAATGACACAGATGGTATATGCCATCATTCCCCTCCTTGTTCCCTTGCGCGCTGACCGGGCAGGCGGCCGTAGCGGCGGAAATATGCGACCGTACTGCCGGCCTCCCATATCTCCCGCACGAAATCGGGCGGCGGCTTAAGGGGATATTCCTGGCCGGCGTCCGTCACCACCACGTACCGCTCCATATCCAGCGTCACTTCCTGCCCATCGCGCAGTACGCCGGTCAAATCGGTCTCGAACAACGGGATGCCCAGGTTCAGCGCGTTGCGGAAGAAGATGCGGGCAAAGCCCGGCGCGATGATGGCGCCGACGCCGCACAGTTTCAGCGCCTTGGGGGCATACTCGCGCGAGGAGCCACACCCGAAGTTCGCGCCGGCGACGATGATATCCCCTGGGCGCACCTCCCGCGCGAACTCCGGCCGGGCCTCAATAAAGGCGTGCTTCGGCAGTTCCTCCTCGGAGGTCATGTACGGGGCATAGCGGCCCGGTACAATCTGATCGGTATCCACATCCTCGCCAAACAACCATACCCGTGCCATTGCTCCCCTCCTTACAGAAACTCGCGCGGGTCGGTGATGCGTCCGGTGACCGCGCTGGCCGCCGCCGTCGCCGGCGACCCCAGGTAAATCTCGGCGTTGGGCGATCCCATGCGCCCGCGGAAATTGCGGTTGGCGGTGGAAATGGCCACCTCGCCGTCGCCCAGCACTCCCATATGCCGGCCGATGCACGGCCCACAGCCCGGCGTGCCGATGGTCGCGCCGGCCTCCAGCAGGACCGCCAGGGTGCCGTCCGCCATGGCGTCCATCAGCACCTGGCTGGACGCCGGCACCACCAGCATGCGCACGCCCGGCGCCACCCGCCGGCCCCGCAGGATGCGCGCTGCCATCCGCAGGTCCTCCAGCCGGCCATTGGTGCAGGTGCCGATAAACACCTGGTCCACCCGGATATCGCCCAGCTCGGCGGCCGGCCGCACGTCGTCCACTCGCGGGGACACCGCCACCAAGGGAACCAGGGAATTCAAGTCCACCTCCACTATTCGCTCGTACTGCGCGTTCGGATCCACGCGCAGCCACTCCGGCACCCGGAAGCGCTCCGCCACCTCGCCGCTGGGCGGGATGATGCCGGCCTTGGCGCCCAACTCCGTCGTCATGCAGGCCAGCGTCTGCCGCGAGGCCAGGCTGAGCATGTCCACGCCATGATACTCGACCGCCCGATAGGTCGCGCCGTCGGCGCCGAGGGCCTGCTCCACCCATAGGGTCAGGTCCTTGGCGGTGACGCCGGCGGAGAAGTTCCCGCGCGCGCGAATGCAGATGGTCTCCGGCACCTTCAGCCAGGTATGCCCTGTCGCCCATGCCAGCGCGATATCGGTCGCTCCCATGCCGCACCCGAAGGCCCCCACCGCGCCGTAGCTCGTCGAATGGGAATCGGAGCCAATGACGATTTGCCCGGGGCCGGCCAGCCCCTCTTCGATCATCACCTGATGGCACACCCCTCGCCCGACATCATAGAAATGTCGGATGCCCTGCTCCATAGCAAAGCGGCGCACCTTGGCCTGGGCATTAGCGGTGGCGATATTGACCGCCGGCGCCACATGGTCGATGATGATGGCGATCTTGTCCGGGTCAAAAACCCGCTCCACCCCCAGCTCATTACGCATGACATCAATGATGCTGGGCGTGATGGAATCCACCCCCATGGCGCAGTCCACGGGAACCACCACCAGATCGCCGGCATGCACCTCGCGGCCGGCGGCGTGCGAGATGATCTGCTCCGAAAGCGTCAGGCCCATGCGAACTCTCCCTCCCTCTCTCCGCGAGATGTCCATTCCTGCAAGATGGTGTCCACATCGCTCAGCGTCAGCGGACGTGTGTCCGCCAGCGCCTTGATATGCGCGGTGACCTCTTTGATCTGCTGGTCCGTCATCTTCAGCCCTAACTGTTCGGCGCGCGCCTTGATGGCGTTCCAGCCGGTCAGCTTATGGGCGATGCTGATGTAGCGGGTCAGGCCGAAATCGCGCGGGTTGATGGCCTCATAGGTTTCGGGGTTATTGAGCAGGGCTTTGGCGTGGATGCCGGCCTTATGGGTGAAGGCCGTGATACCCGTGATGTAATTGTTGAAGGGGATGGAGATGCCCACCATATTGGCCACCATGGTCTCCAGATCGCGCAGCATCTCCAGCTTGTACTTTTTCACCAGGGAGCGGTCTATGGTGTACAGCCGGGCGATGAGGCCGCCAAGGGGGGTGATGCCGTTGCGTTCGCCGATGCCGAGGATGCTGGTGTCAACATGGGTGGCGCCGGCCTCCAGCGCGCAGTAGCTGTTGGCAATGGCACAGCCGGCGTCGTTATGGCCGTGGAATTCGATGTCCGTCGTCGGCTTAATCACCTGGCGGATGCGCCGCACCACATCATACACCTGAAGAGGCGTGGCGATGCCCACCGTATCGGCAACCCCTACCCGATCCACCCCGATCTGGTCCACCGCGGCAAAAATCTGCAGAAGGTCCTCCAGGTTGCTCCGGAAGGCGTCCTCCCCGCTGAAGCGCACCTCCAGCCCCTGGGACTTGATGTATTCCACCACTTTCACGGCGCTCTCGATGATGTAGGGGATATCCTTGCCATGGCTGAACTCCCGCAGGTAGGAGGAGGTGCCGAACAGCACGTCAATCCCCTGGACGCCGGTGTCCACGGCCAGCTTGGCGTCCTCCAGCGTACAGCGCACGTGGGTGACGACCTTACAGCGCAGGCCCAGGTTGGCGATGGTGCGGCAGTCGCGGAAGGACTGTGGGGAGGCCGCCGGCGAGGTCAGCTCGATGTACTCCACCCCGAACTCATCCAGCGCCTGGGCGATGTCAATCTTCTGCCCCGTGGTGAAATTAGCGCCGGCGAACTGCTCCCCCTCTCGCAGTGTCGACTCGATAATGTTGAATCGCTCAATGGCCATGCTTTCCACTCCCCTATCGCTCCAAGATTATGACAACGCCCTGGTCAAGCCATTTCTGGCTCGCCAGGGCGTGCATCTCTGCCTCTGTGGAGGGGCTCCTCAGCCCCTCACCTCCCTGCGGGTAAATAAAAAGGCCAGCTCCAGAATTCTCTGGGCTGGCCGGCACGCGTCCGGAATTATGGCAG
>JACIWP010000224.1 GCA_014360855.1 Anaerolineae bacterium | reverse complement strand
ACCGGTGCTCTCCGTCCGGCACATGCGGGTGGAATTCCTGAGCAAACTGCGCCTCTTTGACCTGCTGGGCCTCCCCGGTGCGACGGCGCTCATCGAGGCACAGCTCGCGGTGTGCGACGAGCGGCTGGCGCGGCTGGAGACAGCCCGACGGGCCGGCAGAGCCAACGACTTCGACGAGCTGGTCTATACCTTTCGCAAAGGACAGTTGGAGGCGGTGCGGTCATGGCTGGAACAGTGCCGGCGCCGGTACATGTAGGGGCCACGCCCATCCAGGAGATGCAGGCGTCATCTCCCGGCGCATGCCCGATCGTGCTCCTGAAGGGTTTGGGCGTCTGGTATGGCGGCCAGCCGGCACTGCGCGGCATGGATTTGGAGGTGCCGGCCGGCCAGTTTCTCCTTGTTACCGGGCCTTCTGGCTGTGGCAAAAGCACCCTGGCGCTGGTGCTGGCCGGGCTGATCCCTCAGGTAGTGCCGGCGCGGGTGGAGGGTTATGCCGAGGTGGCCGGCCTGGATGTCATGCGGACGCCGGCACACCAGCTCGCCCAGCGCGTCGGCGTCGTCTTTCAGAACCCCGCCACCCAACTGTTCAACTACACTGTGGAAGAGGAAATCGCCTTCGGGCCGCGCAACCTGGGACTGCCGGCGGACGAGGTAGAAGCACGGGTGCGCTTCGCCATCGAGGCAGTGGGCATCGCCCACCTGCAGGGGCGCGAGATCCGCAAGCTATCGGGGGGAGAGCGCCAGCGCCTGGCTATCGCTTCGGCCATGGCTATGCTGCCGGCAGTGCTGGTGCTGGATGAACCGACGGCCCACCTGGACGCCGAGGGCATCGCCCTCCTGCGGGATACCCTCCGCAAGCTACATGGCCGGCACGGCATGACCATCATCGTCCTCGAACACCGCCTCCATCCATTTCTTGAGTTGGCCGAGCGCGCCCTGCTGATGGAAAACGGTCGGGTGGTCGCGGACGGGACGCCGGCGGCGGTATTCGGGGACGCGGCACTGCTCCGCCGGCTGGGACTGCGCGACCCGCGCTATGCCGTTGGGCCGCGCTGTGACCTGCACCCTCCCACGGGAGTGCATCCCCCTGTCCGTCAGGACCCTCCGCTGGTGAAGCTAGTGGGGGTGGAGGCGGGGTACGGCCGGCGAAAGGTCCTGCACGGCATAGACCTGGCGCTGTACGCCGGCGAGTTCGTCGGCCTGGTGGGGCCGAACGGCGCCGGCAAATCGACCCTGGCCAGCGTGCTGGCCGGCGCACTGCGCCCCCAGCGCGGCCAGATCGTCTGGAACCCAGCGGCACGCCGCATCCCTCCGGCCCGGCGCGCCGGCATGCTCTTTCAAGACCCGACCCTCCAGCTCTTCGCCGACAGCGTCTGGGACGAGGTGGCGATGGCGCCGGCGAACTGGGGCCTGCCGGTGGCGGAGACTGTGGAGCCTATCCTGCAGGCGGCGGACCTGACCCGCCTGCGCCGGCGGCACCCCCTGGCGCTCAGCATGGGCCAGCAACAGCGCACCGCCCTGGCGGCTGTGCTGTCGGCCCAGCCGGCGCTCCTCATCCTGGATGAGCCGACCATGGGACAGGACTGGGGGCACCTGGAGCGGCTGATGGAATGGATATGCCGGCTCCACCGCCGCGGCCATACCATCCTGCTCATCAGCCATGACGAGAAGCTCGTGTACCATTACGTGGAGCGCATGGTGATCATGCGAGATGGGCGAATCGTCGCAGATGGCACGATCCGGCCGGCCAAAAAGGAAACGCGAGAACACGATGGTGAGGTCTTGCCCGTCGGGGCATGATCATATCCGGAATAAGGGAGGCAGACACATGAGATTCTCTACCCGGGACCTGGTGTACATCGCTATCTTCGGCGCCCTGTGGGGCCTGCTGGAAATCACCATCGGCGCTTATCTGCACGTGCTGTTCCCGCCGTTGGCGGACACGTTCCTGGTCGGTGTTATCATGGGAAGCTTGGGCATCCTGACCTCGCTGGTCGGCCGGCGCTTTGTCCCGAAGGCCGGCGCCGTCCTGATGATGGCCATCATCGCCATGCTGTTGAAAGCACTCAGCCTGGGCGGCGTCACCCTGGGGCCGATGCTGGCCATCCTCATGGAAGGCCTGCTGATGGAGCTGGGCCTGCTGGCCTGGCGCGGCCAATCGCCCTGGTCCTTTGCGCTCGCCGGCGCCCTGGCCGTCTCCTGGAACTTCTTCCACAAGTTCGTGATGATGCGCCTGCTGTACGGCACGGCCATCGTCGAGGTAGCGCTGAAGATGGCCAAGGACGGCGCTAAGATGTTGGGCATGAACCCCTCCGCCATCGCCCTGATCCTGGGGGTGCTGTTTGTGGTACGGTTCATCGTCGGCGCCCTGGCCGGCTGGGCGGCCTGGGGCATCGGCCTGGCGGTGGCCGGCCGGCGCGCCCGGCGGTTCGAGACGGGAGATATGGCGCAGTGATCGTGGCAGTGGAACGCCGGCGGGAGCCGCGCCCCGACACCTGGGGCTCCCTGGCCTTTCTGATATGGACGCTCGTGCTGGTGGCAGTACTGCCGCCGGCGCGGCTGGGCTGGCTGTTGGGGAGCGTCCTGGTATTCGCCGGCATCTGGCGGCGCCAGGCGCTCCTCATCCTGCTCCGCCGGCGCACCTGGCTCACCCTGGCCCTCATTCTGCTGTTGAGCGGTCTGACGCTCGGCCCGCACGACCTGGGCCCCACCTGGTTCCGGCTGTCGCGGGAGGGGCTGTGGGCCGGCCTTTGGATGATCCTGCGCGGCCTCAGCATCCTGCTGGCGTTCTCCGCCTCCATCGGCGCGCTTTCCGTCGCCCGCTTGAGTGCGGTCTTCGAGCGGCTGGGGCTGAAGGGGCTGGGGTTCGCCTTCGGCGTGGCCGTCAACCTCAGCGTTTCCCTTCAGGACATCATCCTGGTGACGTATCATACCCTGCGCCAGCGCGGCGCCTTCCGCCTCAACCGCCGGCTCCTCACCAACCTTCGCCCTTTCCTGCTGGGCATCTTTGCCAACGCCCTGCGGCACGGCGACGAGGTAGTGCTGGCGGCCTCGGCGCGCGCGTTCGACCCGAAGCGCCCCGCCGGCAGTCCCATCCCCCTGACCGCAGGGGATATCGCGCTCATTATCCTCCTTCTGGCGGCGCTGGCACTCCTGCTGACATAGCCTGGGTGGAGAGCGGCTGTTTGCGGGGTCGGCCCGTCCGATATATGATACGTCCGAACTTGCACGAGAGAGCGCCATGGCCGCGGACCCAGAGAGAACCCATCCATCCCCCGATCCCAGGGGCAAAGCCATTCGCCGGCTCACCGCCGCCGGCGCCCTGGTCATCCTGCTGGCCGCCGGCGGGCTGATCTGGCGCGCCGGCCGCGCCTCCTCTCTGGCGGATGTCGGGCAACTGCAGGCCCTGGTGACCCGCATGGGAGGGTGGGCGCCCGCCGGCATCATCCTGCTGAACGCCTTGCAGACGCTCCTATCCCCGCTCCCCGGCCAGCCCCTGAACCTATTGAGCGGGTACCTGTATGGCCCTTTTGTGGGCACCCTGCTCTCCCTGGCCGGCACCCTGCTGGGCAGTACCGTTGGCCTCCTGTTGGTGCGCAAATGGGGCCGGCCGTTGGCCGCCTGGCTGGTCGGGCCGGAATGGATGGCGCGAGCCGATGTGTTCCTGCGCCGGCGCGGCAGTCTCCTGCTCCTGCTGGCCTTTCTGATACCCTTTCTGCCCGATGATACCATCTGCATCCTGGCCGGCCTCAGCCCTCTGCCCATCCCCTGGATACTCCTGTTGGCCGCCGTCGGGCGCACGCCGGGTATTTTCCTCGCCAATCTGCTGGGATATGCCGGGCGGAGCCTGCGGGGATGGGAGTGGGGCGCGGTGGCGGCGGCCGCCGGCCTCATCCTGTTCCTGTTCTGGCGCTGGCGCGGACGGCTGGAGGCGCTTGCCTGGCACTGGAGCGAGCGCCTGGGTGCACCGGATCTATCAACGGAGGAAAGCCCATGAGCAGACACCCAGCGCCGCGCGTTCTGATGGTGCTGATATCCCTCCTGCTCCTCGGCACATGGGGCCGGCCGGGGCTGGCCGGCCAGCCGGCCGGCGGCGGGACCGATCCGCGCATCGCCCTGTGGCTGAGCCGCATCACCCCGGAGCAACTGCTGGAACGCGTAGAAGAGCTCAGCGGCGAGCGGGAGATCATGGTGGAGGGTCAGCCGGTGCGTCTGCGCACCCGTTACAGCGGCACCCACGAGGCGGCGCTGGCCGCGGCCTATCTGCGGGAGTATTACGCCGGCCTGGGCCTGCAGACAGAGCTGTGGCCCTACGGCACGGCCGGCTGGGTCAACGTGGTGGCCGTCCAGCCGGGGTGGCTGTACCCGGAGGAATCCTACATCCTCTGTGCCCATTATGACTCCACCTCCTCCACCCCTTTGACGCAGGCGCCCGGGGCGGACGACAACGCCAGCGGGGTCGCGGCGGTGATGGCCGCGGCGGAGGTGCTGTCCTCCCAGCCTTTTGCCTATACCATTCGCTATGTCCATTTTTCCGGCGAGGAACAGGGGCTGTGGGGGAGCACTGCCTATGCCCATCAGTTGGCGCTCCTGGGTGAGCGTATCGCCGGCGTCATCAATCTGGATATGCTGGGCTGGGATGGGGACAGCCGGCCGAAGTTCGACGTGCATGCCGGCGCGCCGCAGTCCCCATCGGCCGCCCTGGGAACGGCATTCGCCGATCTGGTGCTCCAGTACCAGCTGCCCATCTCGGTCGAGGTGCATCTCGGCCCGCGCGCCATGGGGTGGAGCGATCACGCCCCCTTCTGGCACGAGGGCTATCCCGCCGTCCTGCTGATCGAGGATGAGGAGGATTTCAATCCGTATTACCACACGCCGCAGGACAGGGCCGTGCATCTAGCGCCGGAGTACTTCGCCGCCGGCGCCCGCGCCGCCGTCGGACTGCTGGCCGTGCTGGCGGAACCCCTCACCGAACCGCTTCCCATGCCGGCACCCCTCCCCACCCCCACGCCCAGGCCAACGCCGGCCTGTCCGAACCATCTGGCC
>JACIWP010000223.1 GCA_014360855.1 Anaerolineae bacterium | reverse complement strand
CCATTGGGATCTTTTTATGTCATTGTGTATCATTTCCAGATACTCAGCAACAACTGAGTGAACTTCTCCCACATTCGCGACCTGGCCTTGGCTAAGAAGAAAGGCTCTTCTGCATAGAGATTCCACCGCCGCCATATTATGGCTCACAAACAGCACCGTGCGGCCCTCGCCGGCCACCTCCCCCATCTTCCCCAGACACTTCTTCTGGAACGCGGCGTCCCCCACCGCCAGCACCTCATCCACCAGCAGGATCTCCGGGTCCAAATGTGCCGCCACCGCAAAGGCCAGCCGCACGTACATCCCGCTGGAGTAAAACTTCACCGGCGTGTCAATGAACTTCTCGATCTCCGCAAAGGTCACGATCTCGTCAAACTTGCGGTCGATCTCCACCTTCCTCATCCCTAGGATAGCGCCGTTCAGGTAAATGTTCTCGCGGCCCGTCAGCTCCGGATGAAAACCGGTGCCCACTTCCAGCAGAGACCCCACCCGGCCGTACACATAGGCGCGTCCCTCCGTCGGCTCCGTGATGCGGGAAAGGATCTTGAGCAAGGTACTCTTCCCCGCGCCGTTACGCCCGATGATGCCCACTACCTCGCCGCGCTTCACTTCGAAGGAGACGTCCTTGAGGGCCCAGATGTAGTCGGATTGCGGATTGCCGATTTCGGATTGCGGAATGTGGATTGCGGAACGCGTGACGAGCGGCCGGCGCAGACGGTCCAGCAGGCGGCCGCCGGCGTCGGCGATTTTGTCGTAAAGGGTCTCGTAGCGCGGCCGGCCGGCGGTCCCGATGCGGTAGAGTTTGGACAGGTTTTCGACGCGGATGGCTATATCGGACATACGACCTCACGAAATTGCGGATTGCGGAATGGGAATTTCGAATTCCGAAGTTCGAAATGGATCACCTTCTCGCCTTTGCAGTCTTACCGATGGAGGTAAAGATCGCCAGCAGTTCGCCGGCTTCCTGGAGCAGCCACTCGCGCTCCGCCGGCTCTCCCACGTTAGAAGCTTCGAATAACTCCAGCCAGTAGCGAGCTTCCGCCGCTTCCTTCTCGACGATCCCGATCTTGTTGATGAAATCATTCCGGGATACAGCCCGATTTGCCTCGCGATAGTTCGCACCAACAGAGGTCCCACACGTCAACGGCTGATACCCCATGACATCCGCGATCTTGCCTCTTGGAAGGGCGGAGACAAAGCGAATGACACGAATTGCAAAACCCTTGGTTCGCTCTTCGAGCTCGTGTTTGTTCACCTAAGCTCCCTTAGGAATTTGGGGTTGCGAATTGTGAATGTCGGATTTCGGATCGTGAATTTCGCAAGTCGCATTCCACAATTCGCAATTCATATTTCGCATTCCGCGATCCGCACTCCCTACACCTCGTCTGCGAAGGTCTTTTCCATGCGCCGGAAGTAGAACAGACCGCTGATGAGGAGGGCCAGGGAGACGCCGGCGGAGACAAAGATCATCCCCTGCGGCGGGTTGGTGCCCAGCAGTGCCCAGCGGAAGCCCTCCACCACTCCCACCATCGGGTTCAGACCATAGATCGTCCGCCAGGGTTCCCCCAGCAGACTGCTGGGATAGACCACCGGCGTGGCGTACATCCAGAACTGCACCAGGAACGGGACGATGTACTTGATGTCGCGGTAGTGCACGTTCAGGGCGGAGAGCCACAGCCCGACGCCCAGGGCGGTGATAAGCGCCAGCAGGAGGAAGGCCGGCAACAACAGAAGGCCCCACGTCGGTTGTACCCCGAAATAAACCATCATCCCAAGCAGTACCAGGAAGGCAATGCCGAAGTCCACCACCCCCGACAGCACCGCCGAAATGGGGATGACCAGCCGCGGGAAGTAGACCTTGCGGATGAGGTTAGCGCTTCCCACCAGGCTGTTGGAAGACTGGCTCAGGGCGTTGGCGAAGAACTGCCAGGGCAGAAGGCCGGCGTAGTTAAAGATGGGGTACGGCACCCCCTCGGACGGGATTTTCGCCAGCCGGCCGAAAAATATAGAGAACACCACCATGCTGAAAAAGGGCTGGATGATGGCCCAGGCCGCCCCCAGAGCGGTCTGCTTATACCGCACGCGGATGTCGCGCCAGGTCAGGAAATAGAGCAGTTCGCGGTACTCCCACAGCTCCTTCAGCTTCACCGCCACCCAGCCGCGCGACGGCTCGATGACGATAACCGGCACCGCCGGCCTCTCCGCTTCCGCCTGCGGCTGGGCCGGCGCTTCCTCGACTGCTGTCTGCTCGATGGTTTCAATCTCCACGTTCGTCGTCATGGCTTTGGGATGTGTTTGGCTCAATTGTAGATGGTGACCGGATTCTGGGCAGGCTCCGCCCATCTGACAAGGGGCCTTGTCAGATGGGGAAGGTGCGGTATTTCATTCGGGCCCGCGGCCGGCGGGGATGACGACCGAATGGTTATTGCGGATGGGTATTCTCGGGAATGGAGGGCAGGGATGCCTTGGTACTGCGGTGCTCCTTCCGGCGGCGCCGGCGCTCCTTGCGTCCCTTTCCGTTGCCGTTGTAGTACGTATCGTCGTAGTAATAGTAGTAATAGTAGTAATAATAGCCGCTGCCGCGCCCGGGCGTCTTGTTGAGCACGGCTCCCACCAGGTTGGCGCCGGCATGGGCCAGGCTCTCCACCGCCTGACGCGCCGCCGCCCGGCGCGTCTTGCCGGCCTCCATCACCAGCACCACGCCGTCGGCCTTGGGCGCCAGCACCAGGGCGTCCGCCAGCGGCAGGACGGGCACCGTGTCCACCACCACCACATCGGCCAGCCGGCCCAGCTCGTCCAGTGCATCGGCCATGCGCTGGGAGGCCAGCAGTTCGGTCGGGTTGGGGGGCAGGGGGCCGGCCGGCAGGAGCAGGAGGTTCTCCACCGGGCTTTCCAGCAGATGATGCTGCAGGTTCCCATCCAGCAGGGACTGGGTCAGCCCGCTTTCGGGACGGATTTTGAACAGGCGGTGCAGGCGCGGCCGGCGCAGGTCCGCATCTACCAGGATGACCCTTTTGCCGGATTGGGCGATGGCGGCGGCCAGATTCGCCGCGATGAAGGACTTGCCCTCTACCGGGCTGGGACTGGTGACCAGGATGGTGTGCAGGGGATGGTCCACGCTGGCGAACCACAGGTTGGTGCGCACCTTGCGGAAGGCTTCCGTGATCAGGGAAGATGGATCGTCAATGACGATCAGCTCGTTCCCGTTCTCATTCATAGCAGGGATAGCGCCCAGCGTGCCCAGACCCAGGCTGTCCCGCACCTCGTCAGGTGTCTTGACGGTATCGTCCAGGTACTCGACCAGGAAGGCGAGGGCGATGGCGGCCACCAGGCCGGCCGTCGCCGCCACCGCCGCGGTGTTCAGCGGCTTTGGGCGAACCGGCGCGCTGGGAGGTTGGGCCGGCTCGAACAGCGTCACGCTGTCCATGGTCTGGGCGGCGCTCAGGCGCATCTTCTCATAGGTCTGCACCAGCTCGGAATAGGTGTTGCGGTAGCCGGCCAGAATGCCTTCCAGACGCGCCACCTCCGCCTGATCGGATTGGGAGCCGCCGGCTTTCAACGCTTCCAACTGGCGCTGGGTCTGCTCCATCAGGCCGGAAAGCTCGCTGATCTGCGCCTTGATGTTTTCCAGCGACTCGGCGAAGCGCGCCTCCTGTAGGGCGCTGTTCTGGCGGATAAACTCCTCCGCGATGGCATTGGCCAGGTCCGCCGCCCTCTGTGGGTCAGCGTCCTCCACGTCCAGTTGAATGAGCTGGGTGTCCTGTATCAGGTTGACGCGCACGCGTTTGGCGAGCGACGCAGGGGACTCGTTCAGCTCCATGCGCTGGATGACCGCTTCCAGGACCGGCCGGCGGGGGATCATGGTCGAATACGTGCGCGCCAGGCGCTCGCTGGTGACGATGGCGTTGTAATCCGTGATGTCGCCCGACGGCGTGCGGTAGACCAACAGGGTGGCAGAAGCACTGTAGACGGGGGTACTGCGGATGCTGATCACGTAGGCGACAGCACCGCACACGATCGGCAGCAGGAGCACCAGGAGCAACCATTTGCGCAGGATCCACCAGTACCGCCGCAGTTCTACTTCTTCCATGTATCCGTTCCTCGACCTTTGGCTCAGATGATTCCCAGACCAAACAGCCCTCGGGATTTTCCCACCTCTGCCAAGGCTGTGCATGTGCCAGTATCATGCTGTGTTGGGCGGATGATATGGACCAGCCGGCCGGCTTGAACCGCAGACCTTCAGCGGGGTTTGGAGGATTGAACCATGTCACGGCTTTCCAACTGCTGGATGAAGCGCAAACGCCCCTTGACCTTGATCAGGCGTACTTCGCCAAAGGGTCCGATGGCCGCCAGGGCGCGATCCACTTCCAGCACCTGCTCGGGAGTGAGGACCTTGAGCAGGCGCAGAAACCCGCCGGCGTCCTTTGATGGCTGATCATCCATCATGATCCGCGCCTCCATCATACGGGCATTACTGCGAACCTGATACCGCACCGGGGCTTTCGGAAAACCGCACAAAGCTAGCGCTGATTTGTGGCAAATAAATATAGGCCCCCGGGCGTTTTTCACCTCTGCAGGACCTCGTCAGAGGCTATGGGTTTTAAGGATATTATAGCGCCGGATCGGCGGTCTGACATTGCAGTTGTATTGCAATTTGTGGGGTCCGGGGGCTGGGGTAGGCCGGCGCAACGAAATGCCCCGGACGCCGTTCTGGCGCCCGGGGCCGATACGTCAGGCTACCCGCCGGCCTGGGATGGGAGGCCCGCCGGCGTATACCTCCTGCACCGCTATGGTCCCTATCGGCGTCCCCAGTACCCGCCGGCATCCCAGCCATTCTCCCTTCACCTGGAAGGAGACGACATCCAGGGTCAGCAGGTTGGCCGCCACGGGAGCGCCGGTCGGCAGTCCCACCAGCTCTTCGGCGTTCGGGTCGATCCGGCAAACCATAGCGCTCTTGCCGGCCGGCTGGAGCGAGAGGGCCGGCAGGGCCAGGGGATAGCCGTCGGCATCCAGGCATGCCAGCACGCGCAGGGCGGTCATCGGCTGGAAGGAGCGCTGAACCACCAGCGGC
>JACIWP010000222.1 GCA_014360855.1 Anaerolineae bacterium | reverse complement strand
GATGCGGGCGCCCAGGGTGGCGAACTTGCGGGGGTCCTTGAGGAACTCGACCACTTCTTGTAGCTCCTGCTTGGCCTCGTCGGCGCCGGCGACGTCGTCGAAGGTGACGGCCGGCCGGTCCCCCGTGATGAGGCGCGCCCGACTGCGCCCGAACTGCATGGCCTGGTTATTCCCGCTCTGGGCCTGCCGCATCAGCATTAGGAATAATGCCGCCACGAACACCACCGGCAGGACACTGCCTAGTAGTGCCAGCCAGTTTCCCCACTGCGAGGGCGGCTCTACCTTTATCTCTATCTTCTGCAGGGTCTCTTGAGGGACGCCCAGCTTCAGCAGGGTTTCTGTGACGCTGATGCCGGGTTCCTTGCGCGCCAGTATCGGGTCGCGCGTCCCGGCGCGGTAGACCTTGAGGGTGTCGCCGGAGACAGTGATGGTGGTGATTTCGCCGGCGCGCGCCCAATCAGCTACTTTGGTCAGATCTACCTCCTGCTCCTGCGGCGTCGTCGAGAACAGGTTGAAGAACAGCGCCGCCGCCGCCAGGAGGATGATCAGATATACGAACGCATTACGTGACAATCCAGATGAACCCACCGAATGCCTCCAGAAATGCCATTTCCTCACTTTCATTATACCGCAAACGGGGAAAATGGGCGAATTCAGTACACAATCAGCGGGAGATATTGCGGCTATCTGGGGATGACCAGCGCATCCCCCAAGGGACTGCCGGCCGAGTCGTACCAGGGCAGGCGCGCCGGCCCCTGCCGTCCCATGGAATACATGCCGATCAATATGCGTTCCGCTTCCGCCGGCCACCCTTCGAAGACGTATGCATCGGCAATGATCTCCCCTTCCGCCCAGCTTGTCGTGGGCCGGGTGCCGCCGGCCGGGATTTGGTCGCGCTGGCCAACGAGCCGGCCGCCTGTGTCCACCAGATGGACAAACACATGATAGGATTCATCCGTCTGCGCCAGCACCTGCCAGTACAGGGTCACTGTCACCTGCTCGCCGGCTCGCGGCGGGTCTGGCTCCAGCCGAATACCGAGCAGTCGCGCGAGCCGATCGATTTGCGCATCTGCCGGCCGCAGGGAGATATTGGCCGGCAGGGAGTACATCCGCTCTGGCACGGTGACGCTGATTTCGCCGAGAGACACGGCCGGCCCAATAGGTTGGCCTTCCGCGGTTATCTGCACCGTGACCCGCGTGTGGCCGGCCGGCCAATCGGCTGGCAGGCGGAGCACATCCCGGCTCCACAGCCATTCGCCGGCCTGCCAGTGTGGGGTGGGATAGCGTGCGAACAGCGCGGCCTCGTGGATGAAAGCCCTGCTCGAATCCTCCGCGGAGCTGACCTGGATCACTGCGGAAAGGGACTGGGAACAAGGCCGTATGCACTGCCATACCAGCTCCACCGGGAAGGGTTCTCCTACCCCGATCGTGTCTGGAAGCTGGCGCTGTCCCCTCAAGCCGAGACAATCGGACGCAGGGGCTGAGAGAGAGATGAAGGGCCCCAATGCGTCAGGGTTCCACGCCCGGCCGGCATCTTGTAGGCGGAATGGTCCGAGATAGGCGGCCTGGCCCTGCGGACTGCCGGCGGCATCCAGGATATCCAGCGCAGTGCCCTGGCCGGCCCGATAGACGCGGATTTCCAGCGTATAACTGCCCGGCGGCGTCCCGGGTTGGGCCGGCAGGGTCCCCTGCCCGAAGGTCAGCTCCCCGGGCTTCCAACGCATGGTGGGATACAGATAGGCGGCCGGCCGGCGGTCCTCCTGCCCCCATAACAGGCCCTGCTCGTCCAACAGGCGGATGGACACCATCAGGTCATCCGCGATGGGCTGAAGGGCCTGCCAGTACAGACGGTATGTGTCCGGCGCCGGCTGATCCCAGCCGACAAGCTGGACCAGGCCGGCGAAGTTTACCTCCATGTGCTCGGTGATGGGCGGCTGGGTCGGGAACGGCCTGGAAGGGTCCAGGCGGAAGTGTTCCAGCCGCACGTGCCAGAACTGCGCTTCCACTGGCAGGCGCTCGCCGGCCTGCTCCAGAAACAGGTCCAGCCAGCCGTTGGGGTCCACCACCTCGTCCTGCCAGCGCACTACCCAGACGCCGGCCTTCCCCCGCAGGGCTGTCCTCAGCGTCTGACCGATCCCCTGGTTCAGCACGTGCTCGGTCGAAAGGATGCGGTCCGGCGGCAGAAGGAGCCGCTCTGTCGCCGGCAGGTAATAATCGAATATCGGATACATATGGCCCGAGACGAGGATCACGGCTTCATTGTCCTCGCGGTGCGCGGCCAGATAGCGGGTAGCGCCGTGAAAGTCAGGCTTGGTGAAAGCGGGGTCGGTGTACAGATTGCGGTCCGAATACGCGAAGCCGGCCAACGGGTACAGCAGGCAGACGCCGGCCATCAGGGTGAGGACGGCGGCCAGGGGCCGGCTGACGCGCAGGCGGCGCCGCCAGAAAGCCTCGATGCCGCCGGCAAATATCAGCCACAGCGCGGCCGAGGAGGGCATCACGTAACGCGGCGTGAACTTCGGCGAGCGGAGCGCGAGCGCCAGGACGCCGGCGACCGGCACAACTAGGTACAGCACAAGGAAGAGCACGAAATGCTTGCGGTTCCCGCCGGCGATGATCAGGGTGACGACGCAGATCGCCGTCAGCACCAGAAACCCTGCTGTCAGCCGCCAGCCGATTCCCTCCAGCACCGTCTCGCCCAGCGTGAACGAGAGGGCGATTTTGCGCAGGGCCTCTCCGACCTTCAGGGTGCCGGCCCAGTAGCTCTCGTCCACGCGGTAGCGGGTGAGCAGGAAAGGCAGCCAAGGGAGGAAGGAGAGCCCGACCAGCATCCATGACGCGGCGGGATGGAGGAGGGCTTTCGCCGGCCGGCGCTCCATCCACCAGACCAGCAGGACGAACAGCCCGTGAAACAGCAACATGAACCAGGCAAAATAATGGGTATACAATGCCGCGCTGGTGGCGAGGGCATATGCCAGCCAGATCCCCCACGCCGGCCGTGCGCCTTTCTCCACCCAGGCGGAATACAGGAGGGTGGAGGAAAGGAGGGTGAGAAACATCAACATCGCATAGTTACGGGCTTCCTGCGCGTACCAGATATAGAGAGGGGAAAGAGCGAACAGGAGGCCGGCGATCAGCCCGGCGCGGCGCGAGAACAAGCGCCGGCCAAGCACGGCGGCCAGCGGCACAGTCAGGGTGCTGAAGAAGACCGAAGGCCAGCGGAGCGCGCCCTCGGGCCGGCCGGCGGCCGCGCACCATAGCTTCAACAGGTAGTAATACAGCGGCGGCTGGATGTCGTCCGCGGTCCAGCGCGTCAGCGCATCCCAGGGAAGGGTCGTCAGGTAGGCGCTGACGCCCTCGTCGTACCACAGGCTCTGCCGCTCCAGAGAAACCGCGCGCAGGGCAAAGGCGAGGATCACCAGCGCCATAAGGGCCAGGTGCCACTGCGTGGTACCGCGCGCACAGCGTTCGCCGGCCGGTGCTGTTCTCATGGCGCCCGTACCTGCACCTCCGCCAGGATCAGTTCCGTGCCGAGGGGAGTGCCGGCCGCATCGCGCACCTCCAGGTGCGCCAGGTCCTGCCAGTAATACAGCCCGATGCGCAAGCGGTATGGTCCAGGCGCAAGCTCGGCAGGCAGATTTAGCGAATGGGTGTCGGGGATCAACTGGCCGGCCGGCCACGCGGAAGTGGGGAGCGGGCCGCGCCAGTTCGGGAAGCTGTCCACCTGCGCGACCGCGGCGCCATCCTCGCCCACCAGGTGCACAAACACGGTGTAATCCCGCTGGATGGGCTGTGCGGCCTGCCACAGCAGGATCAACGTCAGGGAGCCGCCGGCGGCCGGTCGGGATGGCTCCAGCCTGAAGCCCTTTAGTTCGATAGTGCCGTCTGTGCCGGTGAAGGTGAAAGTCGCCGGTTGAAAGCGCCAGGCGGCGGCATCCTCTTCTATGGAAATCGGCTGGAGCCGGCCGCCCTGCCAAGCGGGCCGGCGGACGAAGGTCCCCAGACGCACCCAGGTCCCCCCTTCCATGGGGAAGGCCGGCGCACCGGTCGGGGTAATATGCGCCGGCACCCGACTGCCGATGTCATACCAGTTGGCGCCGTTGAGGACCCCCACGCCGATGGTACACTCCTCCCCCCATGTCCAGGGCAGGGTCTCGAAGGCCAGGATCTCGCCCTTCTGCCATTTCTGCGGCGGGTACCAGATGAGGGCCGGCATGGGGCGTTCATCCGTGTTGTCGGCCATGTTCCCCTGGCTGTCCATGACGAAGGGATATGGGCGGAAGGCCGGCGGCGCCTCCGAGAGCACCTCCCAGTACGTCCGCAGGCGGCTCATCTTCCACCAAGGGTCATCCACAATCGTGTAGCCGAGGAAGCGCAGGATCCCGCCGAACTCGATGTCGTAGGGGTAGGCCGGCCGCTCATCCGTCACGCGCACGAAGGAATAGAACTCCTCCGGCAGTTCCATGCGCTGGTGATCGGCTTCCTGGTGCAGGAGGATGTAACCGTCGGCCGCGTCCAGGATGCTGAAGTCAAAGCCGAACAGGTCCCAGTAGGCGCGATAGAAATCGCGCGGATGCATGTCGGTGGTGCCGGCGACATCCAGCAGGACGTAATCGGTGTCGCCGGTGAAGACCGGGAACTCGAAAATGCGCTGACGGTGGCTGAAGTGCGGGAAGAGCGCCGGCGTGGTGCTGAGGCCGGCGTCGGGCGGTATCTGGGCGGCGAAGCGCTCCAGCAGACGGTGGTGTGCGGTGACCTGCGGCCAATGGAAGCGCATGCCCAGCGGGGTATAGCCGCGAAAGATATGATATCCCAGGCTCCAGCTCAACACCCATGCGACGATGATGGCCAGGGCAATGCGCCGGCCCAGGCGGAGCCGCTTGTGGAGCAGGGCGAACAGCCGGCCGGCTCCGCCGACCGCGCCGGCGACGAAGAACGGCACCAGCGGCGCGGAATAATGCAGTTCCCCGGAGTACATCAGCGGATAATCGCTGAGGGCATTCGCCAGGTACAGCGGCAGGGCGATCAGCGTCGTCAGCGGGTCCAGCAGGGGGAGCCAGGCGGCGGATGCCAGCAGGCCGGCCAGATAGCGCAGGCGCGCTGGTTCCAGCAGGATGC
>JACIWP010000221.1 GCA_014360855.1 Anaerolineae bacterium | reverse complement strand
CATTGCCCTGTACGGCGTGTACCTCCCCCTGTACGCCGGCTGGCTCGCCTCGCGTGAGCGGCGCGGCATTTACGCGCTGACATGGGGGATGCTGGCGGCGATCCCGCTGGACATCTGCCTGCGGGCCATCCTCTCCTCGGCGGACACATTTTTCGCCAGCGGGGCCCTGCCGGCGGTGCTGGTGATCCTGTTGGCCGGCATTATGTTCAGTCGAACGCTGACCTGGCCGCGCCGCACAGTGCGCGAACCCCTGACCCCCTTGCCACAGGGCGGGTGGGCAGATGGGATTCTGCTGGCCGGCCTGGGAATAGGGATGTTCCTGGGATACGCGCTGTTCTTCAACGCCTCCCTCGCCGGCCCGCTGGCCAATGCCCCCTATCCCGCCGCCGTCGTCACGGCGGTAGCCACTGCCGTCCTGATCGGGAGCGCCCTCTATTATGACGCGGATTCCGTCCAATTACTCGACCAGAATCCACTCTTCACCGCCCTGCTGGCGAACCTAGGGCTGATTGCCAGCACCGCCCTGCTGGTGTTGAACCGCCCCTCGCACTGGAACCTGCCGCTGATGGCCGTCGGCCTGGGACTGCTGATGGTGGACATTGTCTTGTTCGGCCGCCTGCTGGTCAGCTCCAGCGGCCATCCGGTCATCACCGCCGGCCTGGGATGGTGGCTGGGCCTCCTGGTTATGCTGGTCCTTCTCGTGCCGCTCCTGCTCTATCAGGACGAACGAGTGCTGATCGCCGGCGCTGTGCTGGCGGGCATTTGCGGGATGGCCGCCGGCATCCGCCTGCAGCGCCGGCGCTGTCCTATGCGGGTCGTGCGCGCTGCGTCATGGGTGTGGGTAGCGGCAGTGGTCCTGCTGGTCGTGACCGCTGGCGCGCTGTTCATCCAGCCGGCCGGCGCCCACCCAGACCCTCGGCAGGAAGTGACCCTGATGACCTATAACATCCGGAGCGGCTTTGGGGCGGATGACCGGTTTGACCTGCGGCGCACCGCCCATACGATCCTCACGGCCAACGCGGATATCGTCGCCCTGCAGGAAGTCAACCGCGGCTCCGGCCTGAACGGGTTCACCGACGATCTGATGGTGTTGATGGACATCCTGCGGCCGGCCGGCTACCGCTACTGGGAATTCGGGCCGGCGGCCAACCTGACCTATGGCAATGCCGTTATCTCCCGCTATCCCATCGTGGCCGGCGAAAATTTCCCCTACGCCACAGTGGTGCTGGAACGCCGCTCCTGCCTGGCGACGCGGGTCAAAATCGGCGGCCGGCGGCTGGCGGTCTACAGCACACACCTGACCCACGTGGGGCATTCCACTCCCGAGCGGCTTCAACAGGTACAGGAACTGCTGGCGCTGGTCCAACCCGAGGGGCTTCCCAAAGCCGTGATGGGAGATTTCAATGCTGTGCCGGATACGGCGGAGATTCGCGCCATGCTGGAGCACTTCACCGATGCCTACGCCGCCGTTGGCCCACCGCCCGGCTACACTTTCCCCGCCATAGCCCCGAACGAACGCATTGATTATATCTTCCTCTCGCCAGAACTGACCCCCTTGGGCGCGCGGGTGATGGACAGCCGGGCCTCGGACCATCGTCCGGTCGTGGTGCAGGTGCGGCTGGCGCCGTGAAGGAGTAGAGGGCAGGCATGAAGCGGCCACTGGATGATCTCCGACGCAACCAACTGCTTGCCGGCGTCCTGGCTGGCCGGCCCCCTACCTGGGGCAGGATCCTCCTCTTCATCCTGTCGCTGGAAGTCGTACTACTGGTGGTGGGCGGCCTCTTAAGCATCCCCATCACCGCGGTGCTGATGGTGCCGGCCCTGCAAAGCGGCCAGTTCCAGCTCACCGAGGGGGCCATCCTCCAAATGCTGGACATGATGAACCGCACCGTGCCGGGTCTGCTGGTCAACCTGCTGCAGTTCCTGCTCATGGCCGGCTGGACATTCCTCTGGGTCCGGGTGGTAGAGGGCCGGCCGCTGGCGTCCCTCGGCCTGCAGAGCCATCGTCCTCTCCAACAGTGGGCACGCGGCATGCTGGTCGGCGCCGGCCTGCTGGTGTTCTCCGTCGCGCTCATCCCCCTACGCGGCGGGCTGAGCATCCTGGCCGTGACACCGGCAGGGGTCGGGAAGACTATCCTCTGGTTGTGCATCACCCTGCTCTTTTTCCTCCTGCAGGGGCCGGCGGAGGAACTGGTAGCGCGTGGGTACCTGCTTCAGGCCTTCAGCGCCAAGGCGGGTGTCGCGGCCGGCATAGTGCTTTCCTCACTCTTCTTTGCCCTTCAGCACGCGCTCAATCCCAATCTGACGCCGCTGGCGCTTGTCAACCTCTTCCTGTACGCCGTGTTTGCGGCGCTGTATGCGTTACGGGATGAATCGCTCTGGGGCGTGTTCGGACTGCACTCGGCCTGGAACTGGACGCAGGGAAATATCCTGGGCCTGCCGGTCAGCGGGTCCGGGTTCGGTCAGGCCCCGCTTTTTCACCTGCAGACAGCAGGTCCTGGATGGTGGACGGGGGGCGCGTTCGGGCCGGAGGGCGGGCTGACGGTGACCCTCAGCACCCTATTGGGCATCATCGTCCTGCTGGTTCTGGTGCGGCGGCATGCGCCGGCCGCTTCATCTCGATCCATTCCCGCAGAAGGCGGAAACCCGGGGGATACGGATGTGGAACCGTAAGCGCTTCGTCCTGTCGTTCGTGCTGGTGGCGCTGGCGGCCCTGCTGGCCTACGGCGGGATCGTATATGTCGCAACCATGACCGCCACGGAGGAAGTGGGGCAGGAGCTGGCGGCCACGCAGTGGCAAACCCTCCAGCGCATCATCGGACAGTTGACCATCGAGCTGATCCCTGCCGCAAAAGAGGCCGCCGGCCGGCCGGAGCTGGCGGTAGCATTGACCAGCCCCGCCGGGGCCGAGTGGAGCGCGCTGGAAAGCGCGCTGTCGAGCACCCTGGAAGACGTGTTCTCGGTGCGCATGTGGGCTGTGCTCGATCGTCAAGGGCGGTGGACCGCCGGCGTTGGCCTTGGCCAGGAAGCGATAAGCGGTGTTCCCTCGTGGCGCATCTTCCAGTCGGCGCAGGAAGGGCGAGGGGATGCCGGCCTGTATGCGCTGGCCGGCACGCCGACAGCGGTGGCCATCGTCCCAGTGCAAGGGGGCGGCGCGGGAGAGATCATCGGCTTCGTCATGGTGGCCCGGCCGCTGGACCGCGCCTTTATGGAACGGCTGAAAGCCTACCTGGGGCGGGAAGTGCTCCTGTTCGGCGAGGGGGAGTTCCTGGCCGGCAGTCGGCCGCTGAGCGCACAGGAGGAGGCCGTTCGGTTAGGGTATATCCAGCGCGCCAATCTGCGGCCGGCCTCGTACCTGCCGGCGGTGGACCATCTTCCGCACAATCTGCTTGTCGCCACAGGGGAATTGTGGGACGCGGAGAACCGCCAGATCGGGTATCTGCAAATCGAGATACCCAATCCCGCCGGCTCCACCATCCGCACGGCGGTAACGCTGGCCTCGCTGGTGGCCATCCTATTAGGCCTGGCGGCCTCTTTCATCCTCGCGCAGGCCATTGGGAGCCGGCTGGCGGAGTCAGCGGATATGCTGGCGGCGCGGGAACGGGAGAACGCCCGACTCTATGCGGAGGTCCAGCAGTTGAACCGCCGGCTGGAGAAACTGCTCAGCGAGCGCACTACCCAGCTCCGCGCCGCCATGAGCGAGCTTCAGGAAGCGCGCGAACAACTCATCCAGGCGAACCGGCTGGCATCGCTCGGCTCGCTAACCGCCGGCCTGGTGCAGGGATTAAGCTCACCGGTTGCTACCATATCCAGCGTCGTCCATGCCCTGCTGGCCGTGGAGCAAGATGAGGGGCGCCGGCGCCAGTTGGAGGAGGTTCGAGAGTCCGTCCTGCACTGCCAGGCACTGCTGGCACGCGCGCGGGCTTATCTTCGCCCAGGACGCGCACCGCGGCGCGAGCTGACCGACCTCAATCAATTGGTGCGCGATTCCCTGGATGTCACCCGCCATATCCATGAGCAGGCGGAAATCACCGTACAACTCGATCTGGATGAGAACCTGCCGAGGGTGCTGGTGGACGCCGCGCAGATTCAGCAGGTATTGTTCAACCTGCTCCTGAACGCCGGCGAGGCGATGGAGAATTCGGAACCGCCGCGCCTCCTCACCATCCGCACCTCTCGGGCCAACGACATGGTGCAGGTGGTGGTCGAAGACAGCGGCCCAGGGCTGAGCACAGCAGACCTGAACCGTCTGTTCGAGCCGTTCTACACCACCAAGCCGGCGCATCAGGGCACCGGCCTCGGCCTCTACATCTCCCGGCAAATTATAGAGGCCCACGGCGGGCGCATCAGCGGCGAGAACCGGCCCGACGGCCGCGGCGCGCGCTTTGTCGTGGAACTGCCGGCGGGCATCCCGACAAAAGGCTGAAGCCCCTTCAACGCCGGCGCCGCCGGGTCAACAGCCAGAGCAGTGCCGCAAAGCCGGCCAGCGTGAGCCAGGGATGATTGCTGACCCAGAGCGCGGCGCGCAGGCCCTTGCGAAAGCGCTCCACCCCGCTGATATCCGGGACGGCCGGCAGTCCGGCGTGCCAATCTATGTCTGCCAGGCGGGAGAGATAGCCCTGCTGGACGCATCCCTCCAGGCTGAAGATGTAGAGCTGATGGCTCCAGCGGTGCGCCAGGAGCAGATCCCGCTCCAGTTCCTCCCATGAAAGCGGCGCCTGGGAAACCGTGCCGGCGATCTCCACCCCGCCGCCCGTGCTCCCGACGCCGATGGCCTGGGCATGGGGGCCGTAGCTCCACAGGAAAGCCGCACCGTGGGGGCGCAGGAAGCTGGAATAGAGCATCAGCACCTCGATATCCCCCTTCACGTCCACCAGCCCCCCGAGCGCGCGGATGAGCCGTGAGCCGGCCATCCTCTCATCCACGATAAGCGGCATGTGGTACACCTCGGCACCCCAGCCGTCCGCATGGATGCGCTCGATCAGCCCCTGGTATACGGCCTCCGCATGCCAGATACGCTCGGGATTGAACAGGCGGTCCCAAATGGTGGGAAGCAGGGCAAGCCAGCGGCCGGCGTACAACCCCTGCATCTCGGCGATATGCGGCTCGATGTCCAGCCCGACCCTCTGCCAGTGCAAGGAGTGCT
>JACIWP010000220.1 GCA_014360855.1 Anaerolineae bacterium | reverse complement strand
CGCAGTTGGGGCAAGGCGGCTTCTGCCGCCAACACGCCGGCCTGATAAATGCGGCCCAAGCCGCTCGTGAGACGCAGTTTGTCCGTGTCACCGATGCGCGGCACGATGAGGCAGTCCGCCGCCGGCTCATCCCGCATGGCATTGCGCCGCATGGTGACAAAAGCCAACTGCAGGACATCCAGGATGTTCTCCGGCGGCTCCGTAGGCTCCGTCGCCTGGCTGACGTTCACCGCGATCACATAATCGGCGCCCATTTCCAGCACCGAGGTGATGGGCAGGTTGTTGACCAGGCCGCCGTCCACCAACAGCCGGCCGTTATACGGCACCGGGTTAAAGATGACCGGCAGAGCACAACTGGCGCGCACCGCCGGCGCCAGCGGACCACTGCGGATGGGCACTTCCTCGCCCGTCAGCAGGTCGGCCGCCATTACCGTCAGCGGGATGGCCAGGTCCTCGAACGTGATATCCCCCACCAGTTCGCGGAAATATTCCTCAAGGCGGGCGCCATCCAGGATGCCCGTCGAGCGGAGCAGGTTCCACTGGGGCTTCCCCAGCCGGGTCCAATTCAGGCCGGCGGCAAGCTGGAGCATCTGGCGCGTCGACCAGCCGGCGCAGTAGACCGCGCCGACCACTGCGCCGGCGCTGGTGCCGGCCACGACATCCGGAATGATGCCCTCCCGTTCCAGCACGGAGAGCACCCCGATATGGGCGAAGCCCCGCTCACCACCCCCGCTGAGCACCAGCCCGATGCGCCGGTGGAACGGAAGCCGCCGGCGCACCTGCTCCAGCACCAACCGCGGCTGGCCGATGAGAGACTGCAGGGCCTCCCCCAAATCCTCGAAATCCACATCCCATCTCAGACGCAAGCGTCCTTTTAGCGCCATCGCCAGCTCCTTTCTGGATATTTGCCGGCCCTTACCCTTCGATTATACTGTCTCTGCGCGGAAATGGAAACCAGCCCTGGGCCGAGTGCTGAAAAAGCAGACTGGTGCGCCGGCGGTTCAGAAACCCTCTTCCCAACCCCGCTTGCCCGTTTGCTCCAGCGCACCAGCCGGCCCTTCACTCTAATAAAATTCTAACAATCCTCTAACGCCGCTCTTATACTTTCTTGCTATCGTAAGGAAGGACATAAATGTGGGCCGGCACCGCGCCTGCCGTTGGACGCCGGCCCACGAACCCGCACGCAAGGAGGGAAAGGATATGAACCTGAACCGGTATACGGAAAAAGCACAAGAAGCAATTATCGAGGCCCAGAATCTGGCCCTAGAATATCATCACAGCGCGATCGAGCCCCAGCACCTGCTCTATACCCTGGTCAAGCAGGAAGGCGGCGTAGTGCCGGCCATCCTGAAAAACCTGGGCATTGAGCCGGAGCGCGTCCTGCAGGACCTGACAGGGGAGCTGGGCAAATTGCCGCGCCAGTACGGCGCCGCGACGCAGGTGGGCATTTCCACCACCCTGGCCCGCCTGTTCCAGCGCGCGGAGGCCGAGGCCGGCAAAATGCGGGACGAGTTCGTCTCCACCGAGCATCTCTTGCTGGCCATGACTGATCCGCAGAGCGGCCCGGTCGCCGGACTGCTGTCGCGCTACGGCGTCACCCCGGACCGCATCTATGAAGCCCTGCGCTCCATCCGCGGCAGTCAGCGCGTTACCGACCAGAACCCGGAGGTGAAATATCAGGCCCTGGAAAAGTACGGCCGCGATCTGACCCAATTGGCGCGTCAGGGCAAGCTGGATCCGGTCATCGGGCGGGATGAGGAGATCCGCCGCGTCATCCAGATCCTGCTCCGGCGCACCAAGAACAACCCGGTGCTCATCGGCGAGCCGGGCGTGGGCAAGACCGCCATTGTGGAGGGCCTGGCCCAGCGCATCGTGCGCGGCGATGTGCCGGAGGGACTGCGGGATAAGCGCATCGTGGCGCTGGATATGGGCGCGCTCATCGCCGGCGCCAAGTATCGCGGCGAGTTCGAGGAGCGCCTGAAAGCGGTGCTCAAGGAGGTCACCGACGCCGCCGGCCAGATCATCCTCTTCATTGACGAACTGCACACCGTGGTGGGGGCCGGCGCGGCCGAGGGCGCCATGGATGCCAGCAACATGCTCAAGCCCATGCTGGCGCGCGGCGAACTGCACTGCATCGGCGCCACCACCCTGAACGAGTACCGCCAGCACATCGAGAAGGACGCCGCGCTGGAGCGCCGCTTCCAGCCGGTCTATGTGGACGAGCCGACCGTGGAGGAAACCATCAGCATCCTGCGCGGCCTGAAGGAGCGCTACGAAGTGCACCACGGCGTGCGCATCCAGGACAGCGCGCTTATCGCCGCGGCGGTGCTGTCGCACCGCTATATCTCCGACCGCTTCCTGCCGGACAAGGCCATTGACCTGGTGGACGAGGCGGCGGCCCGCCTGCGCATGGAGATCGACAGCATGCCGGCGGAACTGGACGAGATCGAGCGCCGCATTATGCAGTTGGAGATCGAGCGCCAGGCGCTGAGCAAAGAAACCGACCCGGCCTCGAAAGAGCGGCTCCAGCGCCTGGAGAAGGAGCTGGCCGACCTGCGCGAACAGCGCGATGCCCTGCGCGTCCACTGGCAGCAGGAGAAAGAGATCATCCAGAACATCCGCCGCATTAAGACCCAGATCGAGCAGACGCGCATCGAGATGGAGCAGGCGGAGCGCGCCGCGGATCTGGAGAAGGTGGCGCGCCTGCGCTTCGGCGTCCTGCCCGAGCTGGAGCGGCAGTTGCGGGAGGAGGAAGCACGCTTACAGACCCTCCAGAAAGACATGAAGATGCTCAAAGAGGAGGTCAGCGAGGAAGATATCGCCGAGATCGTCTCCGAATGGACAGGCATCCCGGTCTCCCGCCTGATGGAGAGCGAGGTGGAGAAACTGCTCAAGATGGAGGAGCGCATCCATCAGCGGGTGGTGGGCCAGGATGAGGCGGTGCGGGCGGTGGCCAACGCTGTGCGCCGGGCGCGCGCCGGCATGAAAGATCCCAACCGGCCCATCGGCAGTTTCCTGTTCCTGGGTCCCACCGGCGTGGGCAAGACCGAGCTGGCACGCGCCCTGGCGGAGTTCATGTTCGACGACGAGAACGCCATGATCCGCCTGGACATGAGCGAGTACCAGGAACGCCATACGGTAGCCCGCCTGATCGGTGCGCCGCCCGGATATGTCGGCTACGAGGAAGGCGGCCAGCTCACCGAGGCGGTGCGCCGCCGGCCGTACTCCGTCATCCTCTTCGACGAGGTCGAGAAGGCCCACCCAGAGGTCTTCAACGTCCTGCTCCAGCTCCTGGATGACGGCCGGCTGACCGACGGTCATGGTCGGACGGTGGACTTCAAGAACACCATCGTCATCATGACCTCCAACATCGGCAGTCACTGGATCAAGGAGCTGGGCGGCCGGGATGATGCGGAGATGCGCCGGCGGGTCCTGGAAGCGCTCAACCAGCACTTCCGGCCCGAGTTCCTGAACCGCATTGACGAGATCATCATCTTCCATTCGCTGACGAAAGAGCATCTTGTCAAAATTGTTGACATCCAGATCGAGAATTTGCGCAAACTGCTGAAAGAACGTAAGATAGATATTGAGCTGACGGAAGCGGCGAAGGAGTACCTGGCCGATGCCGGCTATGACCCGGTGTACGGAGCGCGGCCGCTGAAGCGGGTCATCCAGCGCGAGGTCATGGACCCGCTGGCCATGAAGATACTGGAAGGCCAGTTCCGCGAGGGTGACACCGTGCTGGTGGACTACACGCTCGAGGGCCTGAGCTTCCGTAAGAAAGAGCCGGTGACAGAGCCGGCGGCGGCCTAAGCCCTGACAGAAGCGGAGATCGAATAACCCGCGGTGGCGGGAGGGGCCGGATAGGCCCCTCCCCCACCCACCCTGGAAGAGAGGTAACCCGGAATATGATGCGATTGGACCGTTTTACCGAGCACGCACAGGAAGCGGCCATGCGTGCGTATGAAATATTACAGCGCTACGGCCACACCCAGGTGGACACCGAGCACCTGTTCCTGGCACTGGTGGAGCAGACCGAAGGAGCGGTCCCCCGCCTGCTCCAGATCATGGGCGTGGACCCGGAAGCCCTCAAGCGAGATCTGGATGCGGCACTGCGCCGCAGTCCCCGCATGTACGCCAGCGCCAGCAGTATGCCCGGCCAGGTGTATATCACGCCGCGCCTGAAACGGGTGCTGGACGTCGCCACAGAGGAAGCCCAGAAGCGCAACGACGAATACATCTCCACCGAGCACCTGCTCCTCGGCATCGCCCAGGAGCGCAATACCGAAGCGGCGCGCATCCTGGCGGAGCACGGCATCAGCAAGGAGCGCATTGAGCGCGCCATGCAGGAACTGCGCCCCGGCCAGCGCGTGACGGACCCCGGCGCGGAATCCCGCTACCGCGTGCTGGAGCGCTACAGCCGCGACCTGACCCAGATGGCGCGCGAGGGCAAGCTGGACCCGGTCATCGGCCGTGAGGCGGAGATCCTGCGCGTCATCCAGGTGCTCTGCCGGCGCACCAAAAACAACCCCGTCCTCATCGGCGACGCCGGCGTGGGCAAGACCGCCATCGTCGAGGGCCTGGCCCAGAAGCTGGCCAGCGGCGATGTCCCCGAAATCCTGCAGGGCAAGCGCCTCATCGCCCTCGACCTCGGCGCCATGGTCGCCGGCACCCGCTTCCGCGGCGAGTTCGAGGAGCGCCTGAAGGCCGCCATCGACGAGATCCAGCGCTCGCAGGGGGAGATCATCCTGTTCATTGACGAACTGCACACCGTGGTGGGCGCCGGCGCCGCCCCGGGCGCCATCGATGCCTCCAACATGATGAAGCCGGCGCTGGCGCGCGGCGAACTGCGCTGTATCGGCGCCACCACCCTGGACGAATACCGCAAGTACATCGAGCGGGACAGCGCCCTTGAGCGCCGCTTCGCCCCTATCTTCGTGGACGAGCCGACGCCCGAGGAGACGCTGGAGATGCTGTACGGCCTGCGCGATCGCTATGAGGCCCATCATAAGGTGAAAATCTCGGACGAGGCCCTGGAAGCGGCAGTGCGGCTCTCTCACCGCTACGTTACCGACCGCCGCCTGCCGGACAAGGCCATTGACCTGATTGACGAGGCCGCCGCCAAACTACGGGTGGCGATCTACTCCATGCCGGCGGAGC
>JACIWP010000219.1 GCA_014360855.1 Anaerolineae bacterium | reverse complement strand
GCGAGCGACACCTCTGGGCCGGCGACCGCGAGACCAACAAACGTCTGACGGCGGAGGCCGCGCTGAGTATGGTGGTGCGCTATATGGCCCAGCGCAAAGGCGCCTGACCTTTGTGGGGCTCTCTACAGAGAACGGCCGCCGGCGGAGTGCGCGCTGTCATGCTCCGCCAGCGGCTGTTCTCCTCGCCTCATGGGGCCGGCTCATCCGGGGACTTGCGCCCGGTCAGCTCCTCCAGCCGGCGCTCGACATCCTCCAGCGCGGCGCGCAGCCATTCCGCCTGCCGGCGCAGGAAGCCCTCCTCGACCTCGGCCGGCGGCGCATACGGGGCGGCCGGCGGCACATCTGCCCAGCCCCCTAGCCAGCTCGGGCGCATCCAGCCGGGCAGGCCGGTGGCATAGAACATGTGGCGATAGCCGTGCCCACCGGGGCGCCACCACCCTCCGTAGCCGGCGGGATACATATACCCCGGGTACGGATGACCGGTGCAGTACCCCATTCCTCTGCCGGTGCGCGGCCCCATCCCAAAGGGTCCGGTGCGATCTCCTCTTGGCATACGATCACCTCCTATGCCCATATTTTTGTCATGCGCATATATGTAAGGCGTCTATATGCGCTATGCATATAATAGCACAAAACCCATTGTTTGTCAAGAGTTTTTATGACATTTTTCCGCGAATGTCGCGACTCCCGGCATACCTGTCGCATTCCGCCTTGTAGCCCAGGGGCATCCCGCGCCCAATCGCATTTTTCCCATCTTGTCTCCCCACCCTGACGCTGGTATAATGGAGGTGGAGATCCGGAGTATGCTGTCCTGCATCGCGAAGGAGGTGCCAAGATGGTGGACGAGGCAGTTCAGAAGGTGCTGAAGAAGATCCACTGGTTGGGTCACGATGCCTTCCGCATTGACGCCGACAAGGTCATCTACATTGACCCCTATCAGCTTGAGGCCGGCGAACCCAAAGCCGATATCATCCTCATCACCCATGACCATTTCGACCATTACTCCCCGGACGACGTGAAGAAACTGCTCAAGCCCGGCACCACGGTGGTCAGCATCGCCGCCGTCACCAAGAAGGTGCGGGGCGCGGCGGTGGAGACGGTCAAGCCCGGCGATAAGGTCACAGTGCAGGGGATCCCCATCGAGGCTGTGCCGGCCTACAACGTGGACAAGCAGTTCCATCCCAAGTCCGCCGGCCATGTGGGGTTCATCGTCACGGTGGACGGCGTGCGCATCTATCACGCCGGCGACACCGATTTCATCCCCGAAATGAAGGACTTCCGCGTGGACATCGCCCTGCTCCCCGTCAGCGGGACCTATGTCATGACGGCGGAGGAAGCGGTGCAGGCCGCCGGCGCCATCAAACCGAAGCTCGCCATCCCCATGCATTACGGCGCTATTGTGGGCGGCCTCTCCGATGCCCAGCGCTTCGCCCAGGCCTGCCCGGTGGAGACGGTCATCCTGGAAAGATCCTGAAGAAGGTGATGCGGGGACCCCACCGCCAGGGAGGTCCCCCGCGCGGCAGAAACAGAAAAGGGGCGTCGAACGACGCCCCTTTTTCATTCGGGCAGTGGAGCCGGCTCAAGCGGTCTCTTTCAGATCGCTGGGCGGCACCACATGATCGGCCTGCGTCAGGAGCAGGGGTGCGCGCCGGCCCAGGATGGCATCCGCATCTACAATGCACTTCTTGATCTCCGGACGGGATGGGATCTCGTACATCACATCCAGCAGGGCTTCTTCCAGGATGGTGCGCAGGCCGCGCGCGCCGGTCTTGCGCTTGAAGGCCTCGGTCGCAGCCGCCTCGAGCGCGTCCTCGGTGAACACCAGCTCCACATTGTCCAGGGCGAACAGCCGCTGGAACTGCTTGGTCAGGGCGTTCTTCGGCTCGATGAGGATGCGCTTCATCATCTCGCGGTCCAGCGGCTCCAGGCTGACCACCACCGGGATGCGGCCCACGAATTCGGGGATCATGCCGTACTTGAGCAGGTCATCCGGCGTCACTTCCTGGAGCAGACGGGCCTTGCGCCGCATCTCCCGTTCCACGCGCAGGAACTCGCGCTCGTCCTTATTGTCCGGGTCAGCGTGTGCCGGCCCCGCCGCCGCTTCCCTCATCTCGCGCACGCCGGCGAACCCGATGCGGCTCTTCTCCTCCACCCGCTTGGCGATGATATCCTCCAGATTATCGAAGGCGCCCCCGCAGATGAACAGGATGTTCGTGGTGTTGATCTGGATGAACTCCTGGTGCGGGTGCTTCCTCCCGCCCTGCGGTGGGACGCTTGCGACCGTGCCCTCGATGATCTTCAGCAGGGCCTGCTGCACCCCCTCGCCGGAGACATCGCGGGTGATGGAAGGATTGTCGCCGCTCTTGCGGGCGATCTTGTCGATCTCATCGATATAGACGATGCCCTTCTCCGCCCGTGCAATATCGTAATCCGCCGCCTGGATAAGATGCAGGAGGATATTCTCGACATCCTCACCGACGTAGCCGGCCTCAGTCAGCGACGTCGCATCGGCGATGGTGAAGGGCACGTTCAGAATCTTTGCCAGGGTTTGCGCCAGGAGGGTCTTGCCGCACCCGGTCGGCCCAATCAGCAAGATATTGCTCTTCTGAAGCTCCACCTCAGAGGAACGCGCCTGCGAACGAATGCGCTTGTAGTGGTTGTACACCGCCACCGAGAGGACCTTTTTCGCCCGCTCCTGCCCCACCACATACTCGTTGAGCTTCTCGAAAATTTCGGAGGGGGTGGGGATGGTTTCCAGGGCAAAGTCCACCTCGCTGGGGCGCGGTTCCTCGTCCAGGATCTCCTGGCAGAGGGCCACGCATTCGTCGCAGATGAAGACGTTGTCCGGGCCGGCAATCAGGCGGTGTACTTCTTCCTGACTTCGCCGGCAGAAGGAGCATCTCTGCATGGTACTGCTTCCCGTCCTGGTCACATCCGGCTCCTTTGTACTGCCCATGGCTTCACGAACCACCCGATGCCACAGCGGCTTTGTCCATCGCCTCGAAAAAGGCGGAGGTGGTGGGAACGTCGCTGGCATCACCCAGCACTTCGTCAATGATGCCGTATTCCTGCGCCTGTAGGGCGTTCATGAAGTAATCGCGGTCGAAATCCTTCGATATTCGCTCGATGGGCTGGCCGGTGTGCTTGGCGAGCAGGCGCTTGATCAGCTCCTGCATGCGGAGGAGCTCCCGCACCTGGATTTCCACGTCGGGGGCGTAGCCGCGCGCCCCACCGCCGGCGGGATGCATGTGGATGGTCGCGTGGGGCAGGGCATAGCGCCGGCCCTTGCGGCCGGCGGCCAACAGCACCGTCCCCATGCTGGCTGTCCACCCCACCGCGATGGTGGACACCGGCGCCCGGATCAACTGCATGGTGTCGTAAATGGCCAGGCCGGGGTAAATCTCCCCTCCCGGGCAGTTGATGTACATCGAAATCTCTTTCTCTGGGTCCTCCCGGTCCAGATAGAGCAACTGCGCCACGATCAGGTTGGCCACCTGGTCGTTGATCGGGGTGCCCAGGAAAACCACTCGCTCCTTGAGCAACAGCGAATAAATATCGTACGCCCGCTCGCCGCGGCCCGATGACTCGATCACCATGGGAATGACAGCATTCACAGTTTCCATACATTTTCTCCTATCTGCTGAACACCATTCTTTACAGCAAATGCTACCCGATAGCCGCCAACTTGTCAAGCGGCCGATGGAAAGGGTGTTAAGGGCCGGGGATGGGATCCCCCCGCCGGCCTGCCCCTTGACGTCACCCGTGCCAGGCCCTTATTCGGCGCCGCCGGCCGGCTCTTCAGAAGGTTCTTCCGCGCTCGCCTCCGCCAATGGCGCTTCCGCAGACGCCTCACTGGCCGGCTCATCCGCCGGCAGTTCCGGCACCCGCCCGGTGACGATCTCCAACACCCTCTGCCGCACCTTCTCCACCAGAAGTTGGTTGCGCAGGTAGCGCTGCAGTTCCGGCATCCGGTACACTTCCTGCATCATCTCCGGGTTGCCAGAGGACTCCGCCAGTGAATCGGCCCGCTCCTCCACCTCCTGGTCTTCCACGGCCAGCTTCTCCAGCTCGGCCAGTTTGGTCAGCACCAGCGTGCGGCGCAGTCTCTGCTCCGCTTCTGGCTTCTGCTGTTGGCGATAGGCCTCCCGCTCGATGTGCAGTACCCGCAGGTAATCGTCAAGGGTGAAGCCCTGCCGGCGCAGTACGCTGTCATGGTCCGCCAGAATGTCCTCTACCGCTTCTTCCAGCATGAAATCCGGATAGGATATCTTCGCCTGCTCGGTCAGGATGGTGAACGCCTTGTCAATGAGCTCCTCATCGCGTTCCCTCTCCTTGGCCTGCATGATCTGGGAGCGGAGATGGGCCTTCAGGGCGTCCAGGTCCGGGAAGTCGCCCATCAGCGCCGGCATCTCATCCAGGTCCGGGAGCTCCCGCTCCTTCACCTCCTGTACCGTGACGGTTATCGTGCGGGTCTGGCCGGCCAAGTCCTCGTCCTCCCAATCCCCCGGGAAGGTCAGCTCGAAGGTGCGCGTCTCGCCGGCGCGCATCCCCACCAGCTTCTCCGCCAGGCCAGGCAGAAGCGTGGTGTCTTCGCCCAGCACGGTCTCGCTCGTCTCCGGCGAGCTGTCTTCCTCCGCGAACGTGACCTGGAAGACCACCTGGTCGCCCATCTGTGCCTCACGGTCGACCGGGGTCCATACCGCGTGCGCCTTGCGCGCCTCCTCCAGTGCCTTCTCGACCTCCTCGTCGGTCACCTCGACCGGCGGGATATCCAGGCGCAGGCGGCGGTAGTCACCCAGGTCCACCTCGGGCGGCATGGGCACATGGAAGGTCAGCACCAGCGGCTCCCACTGGATATCCACCAGCTTGCCTGGGCCGTACGGATCAATGCCGGCCTCATCCAGCGCCTGGGAGTACAGCTTCGGTCCCAGGTCTTCCAGTGCCTCTTCCAGCACCGTCTGCCGGCCGAACATCTGCAGGACAACGTGATATGGGGCTTTCCCAGGGCGGAAGCCGGGGATCTTAGTCTGCTCGGAAATGGAGCGAGCCGCTTTGCGCATGGCCTCTTCCACGCGCTCCGGCTCCACCTCGATGATCATCTCAGTCTGGCAGTTTTCCAGGCGTTTGGTCTGGACTTTCACGTGTTTTCTCCTTTCACCGGCCAT
>JACIWP010000218.1 GCA_014360855.1 Anaerolineae bacterium | reverse complement strand
TCAGGTCTTCCACATCGTGGGGGTCAATGAGCAGGCCGGCATCCCCCACGATTTCGGGCATGGCCGACACGTTCGAGACGATGACCGGGGTGCCGCAGGACATGGCCTCCAACGGGGGCAGGCCGAACCCTTCGTAGAAGGCGGGATGGACGAGCACATCGGCGGCGTTATAGAGATAGAGCAGATGCTCGACCGGCACATGGCCCAGGAAAATGCAGTCGTCCTCCAGGCGGAGCTGGTTGACAAGGGTGAAGACGTCATCAAAGAGCCAGCCCTTGCGGCCGGCCAGCACCAGTTTATGCGGCAGGCGGTAGCGGTCGCGCAGATTGCGCAGGGCTTTCAGGAGGGCCGGCAGGTTTTTGCGCGGCTCGATGGTGCTGACGAACAGGATGTAGGCCGGCGGGAGGGAATAGCCGGCCTCCTGCAGGGCGCGCCGCGCTTCCTCCCTCGGCACGGGCCGGAACAGCGGGTTCGCCGCCTCGTAAATCACGCTGATCTTGCGCTCCGGCACGCCCAACAGCCGCATGGTGTCGCGTTTGGTGCTTTCCGAGACAGTGATGATATGGTTGGCGCGGCGCACCGCCTGGTCAATCTGGCCGTAATAGCGCGCGCTTTCCTTGGTGAGAAAGTGGGGATACAGCAGGAAGGCCAGGTCATGCACGGTGATGACGGTGCGAAAGACGTTGGAGTGCGGTGGGATGAAATCCGGGCTGTGCATGACATCCAGCCGAAAGCGGCTCAGCTCCAGCGAAAGGAGCCAGCTCTCCAGGCGGTGATGGCTGGGCGTCCAGAGGATACCGCGCTTGAAGCGTGGATTGTCCGTGACCAGGTTATGTCGTGCGTCTTTGCGACTGTAGAGGATAACAAATTCCTCGTCCCCGTCCAGGTGGGCCAGCGCCTGAACCAGGCGCTTGGTGTATTCTGCGATGCCGCCGGGGCTGTAGTACAACAGCCGAGCATCAATGCCGATACGCATTGGCGATGGTAGACTCCCGTTGAATGGTTCAACATGTTGGGCCGGCCATAAAGCCTAAAAAGCCCCCTGCTGGAAAGCGAGTCCAAGAGGGGGCCGCTCTGACCCAATTGTTCATACAGTGATATCTTACCAGCAAAGATGCGAAACGTCAAATATCAGGAGGTGCTGGGAAGGCCGGCGGTGTGCTATAATACACCTGTCGAACCCAACGACCGCCATTTTTCGCCACCAATGGAGGTACTGCCATGGATTCTTTGCAAATGCGGGCGCTGAGCGCCATTGATGAGGAGCGCGGCGCGCTGGTCAAGCTGGCCGATGACCTGCACGCCCATCCCGAGGTCGGCTACCAGGAGCACTATGCCGCGGCGCGGCTTACCGCCTTCCTGCGGGAGCGCGGCTTCCAGGTACAGTTCCCCTACGGTGGAGTAGAAACTGCGTTCCGCGCCCAGGTAGGCGCGGACCGGCCCACCATCGCCCTCATTGCTGAGTATGACGCGCTCCCAGAGATCGGACATGGGTGCGGGCACAACCTCATCGCCGGCAGTGCTGTCGGCGCTGCCCTCGGCGCGGCCGCTGTCATCGCGGAGCTGGAGGGTTCCGTGGCCGTCATTGGCACGCCGGCGGAGGAAATCCTCTATCAGACCCCCGGCAAGGTGCGTCTCCTGCGCGCCGGCGCCTTCTCCGACATCGACGCCGCCCTGGAGTTTCACCCTTGGACGGCCACCGGCCTGCTGACCAAGGATCGCGCCCTGGTCAGCTTGAACATCTCTTTCCACGGCCGGCCGGCGCACGCCGCCGCCGATCCCTGGAACGGCATCAACGCCCTCGACGGAGTGCTCCTGACCTTCAATGCCATCAATGCCCTGCGCCAGCACATCAAGCCAGAAGCGCGCATCCACGGCAACATCACCCACGGCGGCGAGGTGCCAAATGTCATCCACGCCTTCGCCGCCGCCCAGATCATCGTGCGCGCCGAGGACCGCCGCTATCTGTTCGAGGAGTTATTGCCAAAGGTGGAGAACTGTGCCCGCGGCGCATCCATCGCCACCGGCGCCCAGGTGGAGATCGTCCGCACATCGGAGATTGACAGCACCCTCAATAATCCGGTGCTGGCCGGCCTGCTGGAGCAGGCCGCGAAGGAATGCGGCATCCCCTTCGGGGCGCCGGTCGAGTTGGGGGCTTCCACCGATTTCGGCAATCTCAGCCACGCCGTGCCGGCCGCCAGCTTCATGATCGATATCGGACTGCCCCCCGGCACAGCCTGGCACTCGCGCGAGGTGGCCCAGGCGGCCGGCGGGCCAGGCGGCCACCGCGCCATGCTGAGCGCGGCGCGCATCATGGCGCTGACGGTGCTGGAACTGCTCCGCCGGCGGGAGCTCCTCCAGCAGGCGTTCGCCGCCTTCCAATCGGCCGTCAAATGATGCGAAAAGGCGGCGGGAGCCTTTGGTGCTCCCGCCGCCTGCTATGATGCGAGGCTCATCCGCTCACGGCGATTTCGCCGGGGCAACCGCCACCACAACCACCGCATCCGCGTGCCGGTTGATCAGCCCACTGCCGGCGAAATAGACGTCGCTCCCCGGCAGGAAGCGCACATCGGTGCCCCGCAGGCCGTTGCGGGTAGGGCGCAGAGCCTTGAAGCGCAGGGTGGCCAGACGCACTGCGGCACCCTCCGCCGGCCGGCCCCGCAGTTCCCTGCCCAGCGCCACCGAGATCACCCCCCGCTGGCTATCCGCCCGGTTCTGCAATACCACTGGCAGATCCGCGCCCACTGCGGCGCCGGCCACCGGCTGAAGGATATCCGGGTCATAGCTGATGGCGAATTCCGCCGCATCCACCGCGCCGCCGGCGGTGTCCAGCAGTACGTTCAGCTCCACAATGTCGCCGGCGTGCACCAACTGCCGTTCCGGCGCCAGCCACAGCCGCATCTTGCGCTGTGGCGGGAGCGTGGACGCTGCCTGGGTGCCGGCCACAACGATCGGCCCTTCCAGGGCATAATTGGACGCCAGCAGGGAAAAGTCCAGGGCGGTGATACGCCCGTCATCGTTGAAATCGGCGTGCTCATCCCAGCCGGCATCCCCCCGTTGGGTGGCGTAGGCGGTGGCAAGGATGGAGAAGTCCACCCCCGAGACCCGGTCATCTCCGCTGGCATCCCCTTCCAGCAGGGTGCCCATATCTACCACGCCGACAGCCGGCAGGGTAACACCGCGCCGGAGAGTGCTCAGCGAATGCCGGCCTTTCACCAGCATGTCAAAGGTCCCTGAAGGTGGGGACAGCAGGGCGAATCGTCCGGTCTCATCGGTGGTCACATCGAAGGAGCGCACGACACTGCCGGCGGCATCCAGCAGTTGCACTGTCAGCGCATAATCGCTCCAGCGCGCGCAGGGAGAGACGCCGTGCCCCTGCAGGCGCACCGCGCCGATGAACCAGGGTGCCTGCACCACCACGCCGGCATCCCGGCGCTCCGCCACCAGCTCCTGCCCGTAATAGAAGGCCTGAGACATGGGGTCAATGGAGATACGAGTGCCTTCGGGCGTCAGCGTCTGCGCCAGGGCGCGGAAGCGCACCGTGAACAGGACGATATCCCCTCGGGGCGCCGGCCCCGAGTATGAGGCCCGCGCGTCGAACAGCACCGTGCCGGCGGCATTATCCGCCTGCGCCCACAGAAGAATAGGAAGCGCCTCCCCCGGGATGATGGTGGTTGCCGGCTGTCCGCTGACATCCACCACCTGCAGGACCGCCGGATCGAAATGCAGGATCACATTCGCCGATTCGACCGGCAGAAAGTCGCTGGAGAGCACTACATTGAGGCGAAAAATGGTATCCTGGGAAACCGCGCTGGCCGCCGGCTCCACGCGCAGAGAAGCGTTGGCCGCCCGGATCAGCGCCTGGAGCACATCCACCCGCCCCCAGCCGTACTCCGGGTCCCATCCGGGCGCGCCCCTGTCTTGGGCGGTGCTGGTGATAATTTCCGCCACCTGAAGTGGAGAGAGCGAGGGCTTTACGGAGCGCAGGAGAGCAGCCATGCCGGCGACGTGGGGAGCGGCAAACGAGGTCCCCTCCCCCCAGGCATAGCCCCTGGACAGGCCATCTCCATAGATCGAGAAAACCCTGCGACTGCTCTCACTGTTTCCGCCGGGCGCCGCCACATCCACAAAATCCCCGGTGGTGGAATAATAGGCATGCTCATCGTTGGCCCCGACCGCGGCCACCGCGATCACCCCCGGATACATGGCCGGATATATCGGGTGGTTATCCAGATGATACGTATTGCCGGCGGCCGCCACGACTACCACATCGTGGGAGAGGGCGTAATTCACCGCATCCTCAACTACGCGCACACTCTGTGACGAGCCAAGGCTCAGGTTGATGACATCCGCCCCGTGATCCACCGCCCACACTATGCCGGCCGCCACATCACTGGCATATCCAGTACCATCGCTGCCCAGCACCTTGACCGGCATCAGCCGCACGTTCCAGGCCACCCCCGCAATCCCCTGGCCGTTGTCGCCCATCGCGCCGGCCAGGCCGGCGCAGAAGGTGCCGTGGCCCTTGTCATCGCTCGCCTCCGGATCCTCATTGACAAAATCGTAGCCGGCGACGAGCCTGCCGGCCAGCTCCGGATGGCCCAGGTCAATGCCGGTGTCCACAATGGCAATCACCGCATCCGCCGAGCCGACACTGATATCCCAAGCCGGGATCATCCTGATCGATAGCATGTTCCACTGTTCATCAAAGTAGGGATCATCGGGTATGTCCAGCGCCTGGACGATCGCATCAGGCTCGGCGTAGCGCACCGCCGGCAGTGCCCTCATCTCACCGGCCAGCGCTTCCTCCTGCCCTTTCGGCACCGACACCACCGCGGCGTTGAGGGCCGGCATGCGCCGCAACACCGTCCACCCACGGCTGGCCAGGAAGGTTCGCTGTTCCCCCTGCGTCACGCCAGGTTGAAAGCCGATCACCAGCCGGCCGGGCGCGGAGGCAGGCGCGGTGCCCTCTTGCGCGCCGGCCAGCGGGAGCGCTGGCCAATCCCCGGACGGGCCTTCTGCCCAAGCCAGGGGAACGAAGGCAAGGCCGGCGATCAGCGCCACCCCGAGCGCCACCACCCAGGCTGTACGGTTCCAGCGTTTGCGGCCGGGACCCATGGTCTGCCTCCTAGAAAGCCCGGACCTTTCGGCTACCCGCCGGCTTTCCCCTCCCTATTTTCATTA
>JACIWP010000217.1 GCA_014360855.1 Anaerolineae bacterium | reverse complement strand
CTCGATCGGCTCCGTCACCATGGACTGCACCTGCTGTAGCTGTGCGTGACTCAATGGATGCGTGAAGTTCAACAATATCATGCGGTACCCTCCGCACCAGGATGATAGGCCGTTGAGATTCTGTGGTACGCTATTATGTCGAGTTCTCGGCGCCGGGTATGGAAAGTTTCTCGATGCTCTCCACGAACTTAGCGACGTCGTCCACCACCGTTTTCGCTGACACGGGCTGTGCGCGCATGCCGGCATGCAGGAGATCGTTGCGGCGCTCCGTGATACTGGCCCACAACTGCGCCACATCCTCGGGGATGGATGGTTCCGACACGTTCTCCGCGCCGGCGGTCTCGCCGGCCTTCTTGTCCCGCAGGCGATGGCCGGCCTCGTTCAAGGCCCTCTCTGCCTGCTCCCGCCGTTCCCTGCCGTACACCGGAGCCGCATGGCCTATGCGGGCAATGACCCAGGAGACGAGCCACTCCCGCGCCAGGGCCAGCGCCTGCACGTACTGCTGGTGCTCGAAATACCAGCGGATGAGCCGGCGCTGGTGGAGAAGGTCCTGGCGACTGCCGGCCTGACGCGGCTTGTCCAGTGCCAGCGGTGCGAAGGCCTGGCCGACCCTCTCCAAGAGGACGCGCAGGGGCTCGATATAGACGCGGCGCGCCTCCGAGCCGGCGAAATGCGTGCGCAGGTGCTCCTGTAGGGCATGCGCTTTCTCCATGACCTCATGCGGGCGGATAAGCCGCAGGGCGAGGGAGATATCGCGCAAACTGTCGGCCAGCCGGCCCCAGGCGAACATCTCCTTGTTTTCCACCTCGCCCCGGCGCGCCCATTCCGACTTTTCCCTCCCCGCCAGATCGGCCAGGTCTCTGCCGTCGCCGAAACGTATGAAGCGGTCCGCAGCGACCGTCCAATCCAGCAGTTCCACGAAGGGCGTCAGGTCGAAGATAGGGGTGTGCCCATCCTTGCGGGCCTCGTAGGCGCCGTAGTAGACGCCGCGAATGGCCGCGCCTTTGGCCGTGCGCAAATAGGCCAGCGCCAGGAAACTGAGGAAGGGGAGCGAGCGGTAGCCGTGCGTGATGTCGAAATAGACCTCGTCCCCTTCACCCACCTGTTCGGTGATGATGCGGAAGATGTCCCACATCTCCTCCTCGCGGGCGCCGGCGGGGATGCGCACCAGCTCCAGGGGCAGGCAGTCGCCCACAGCCTCCCGGAGGCCGGCGCTGTGCTTGTTCTCCGCCTCCTGCGTGGCGAAGATCACCAGCGTCTCAGGGTCCGGCTGTAGCAGGCGGCAGAGGGCGGCCGGCGCGTAGCGGGTGCGGTGCTCCCGCCCGCCAAAGCCGTACGCCACCTCCTGATAGTCGGTCGTCCCCAGGAACGACAGCAGTTTGCGCACCATCGTCACCTCACCTTTTCCAACCGCACCAGCACCCAGCCCATGGGTGCGGCGGGATTCCCCTTGGCATCGACGACGAGCCGCCGGCTGAGGGGGAACTCTTTAGAAGGGGTCCATTTGCCTCGGAAGCGAGGCGGTTTCCCCAGATCGAAATCTTCCCGCAGTCGGCGAAACTCCTTCGCGTCAGCCGCCAGGATCTCGCTCCCCAGGGTCTTGCTCTCCCAACCGCCGGCCCAGCCGATGCGCAGGAGACATTCCAACGTGTCCTTCATCTGCTCCAGCTCACGCAAACGACTTTTATACCAATCTGCCAGGGCGCTCATGTCATTCGCGGCGCAGAATTCTTTCTCCTTCTGTATCTGATGGTCCGCCATGTTCCGGCAAGTGGCCCAGAACCAGAAATTGCGCACTGCCTGGACGCGCTCAGTATCCCACCCCAGCTCGCCGGCCTGCCTCTGGAGCAGATATTCATCCAGGATGAGTTCCGTCTGGAATACAGCCCCAGCGGGAACCGCTTCCACCGCAATGGGCGATTGTCCCTTCGTACCGCGGAACACCCGCACATTGGCCAGGATAGGGTCCGTCTCTATCGGCTCGCTGTCCGCGATCCGCAGGGCGCGCAGGAGATCGTAATTGGCCGAATCCGTTTGGGGGCGGAACAGGCGGGCATCCAACGCGTTATCCGCGCTCTCCCGTCGAGACCGGCCCTGCACCAGAGACAATGGTTTCAACTGCATTTTCCCCACCAGATAGCGCGCCAGGGCGGTGCGGATGGCGCCTTTTATGGTACTGCCGGGGATGTACAGCCGGCCAAAGGCATCCTTGATCTGCTCCCGTATCTGGCCGGCGTCTGTCCCTTTGACCTGCGGCACACCCTGCATGACATAGAGCACCAGCTCCGGGTGCTCCTGCAAGTCCTTGGGCTTCAACAACTGCCCCGGCGGTGTGCGGAGCAGTTTGTCCTTTTCCGCTGGCAACATGGCATCCACATCTTCCGGCCACAGGTAATCGAGCACCCGGTCCACGTTGAGGCGGTACGTTTTGCCCCCCTGCACCACGAAATCGTAGTTATTCAACAACGTGGTGCCCGTCCCGATATGCACCGGCGTCAGTGTTTCGATAGTCATGCGGTATATGGTCAGCATCTTGCTCATTGCTCCCCTCCTCCGCCGGCGGCGACGGGGAACGCCAGGCCCCAGCGGTACACCGGGCGCTCCGCAAACTGCGGCACGTTCGCCGGCCGCACATCCACCACGGTACCTGGTACATGCCCCGGCCAGCCCAGCCGTGCGCCTTCCTTGACCATGCGGATGCGTTTTCTGCGCCAAGGGTGGCCGGCATCGTCCTGGCACCAGCCGGCGATCACTTCCAGCGCGAAAGCGGCCTGCTCGGAGCGAAGCACAACGTCGAACTCCGCCGGCTGGGGCGCATAGCGCGACAGCGTGATGAAATAGGCATCCCCTTCCGCCGGCGCCGGCAGGGCCGGTACTTTCCACTCCTTATCCTCGAGCGTGAACGCCCCATGTCCCACCGAGCGCAGGCCGCCCAGGCCCTCATCCGCCAGGAGCTGGAGGAAAGACTTCACCCATTCCAGCGCCTCCTCCGTGCCTCGGGCGGCGAACCACAGCCCACAGCCCTGGGCGAAAGTCAGCCGGCCGGCGTGAAACAGGTTCGACGCACTGCTCAGCCGATCCACCGTCACCCGCGGCACCACATCCGTCGCCCACAGCCGCAGGTCGCTCTCCGCCGCTCCCGGCGCGTCGGGGATACCCAGCGCTTGGACGATCTGCCGGCGTTCCGCTCGCGTCAGCCAGACGCTTTTCCCCTGCACCAGATTCACGCGCCCATCCGACTCCCCCTGCGGAACACGCCCTTGGCGCAGGGCATGGAAGATCTCCTCGGAGACCCAGCGCGCTTTGCGGAAGTCCTTGTCCATCTCATCGTCCGGCTCAGCCGCCGGCCGGCCCGCCGGCTGAGGAAAGAAGCGCACCGGGCCGGCGTAGGGGAAGGCGGAGCTGAGGAGCAGAGGCGGCTCCCCTTCCGATGGCGTGGTCAGCTCCGGCAGGAATGCCGGCTCCCCCTGGGAGCGCAGGCTTTGCACCAGCAGGGCGCTGAACAGCGTGTCGCTGGGAATATAATCCAGCACCTCTTCCCGCCCAATGCCCCAGGTGCCGACATGGACGGCGCCTTTCGGCACCAGGCGAAAAACCCTCTCAGGCATTGCCAGGCCTCCTCCGCTCAGGATGCGCTTTTCGGAAATACTACTTCCCTGATCCACTCGCAGAGCCGATTCTTGTGGTCATCGGTCCACTCGGACAGTTTGGTGGGGAACGCATCTGGCTCCGGGCAATGTTCGGAGTATTCCTTGCCGGCGCGGCAGACCACCTTCAGACCCTCGAAGGCCACCTTGCCGGAGCCACGCGAGCCGTGCCCGCCCAGGTAATCGTCCTCGACCAACTGCATGGCGGTGATGACGTCCTTCAGGCGCTCGACGTCTTGCTCCTCGTAGATGTTGAAGACGATTTCCATGGGTTGGAAGACGGCGCCGGCCGGCACGCGCTCGATCTGCCGCGGGGTGGCCGCCGACGTCACCCGGTCAATGGCCGCCTCCCACTTGACCTCGGTGTAGTCGATCACAGTCTCGGGAATCGATTCCCCATCCAAAAGGATATCCCGAACCATCAGTCTGGTCGGCATCGAGGGGCCCGATTGCCCCATTATGCCAAAGGTTCTGCACACCTCGCACTCCGATGCTGATTCGGCATCTTGACACAGATGCAGAACCACATCCTTTGGCTCTTTGGGCTTTTCCTGGACTAATCCACCTTTAGAAAGGTTCCAATTTTGCGGTTTGCCATACAACTTCTCCAGCCAAGAGCGCATTTTTCCTTTCAAAGATGAGCCAGGGATATATGGCCGGCGATCCATGGGATTGCGGATAACCGGCAAATCCACACCCCCAATATCCAGCACATCTTTCGATGCCCCGATGTGGAGACCAGTCACTGCCCTGATGGAGCCAGTGATGAGAACTCGACCCTTCAAGGTAACTGCTATCGCCTGCGTTCCAGAAGTGCTCTGTCCCATGTTTTTCCCTCCTCGCTGTCACTGTTTGATCTCGAAAGTTCATTGCCGCGACGAACGTTGCTCATGTCGCTTGTGAAATGCCACAAGTGACTCGAAAAACGCGACAAAGTTTTCGAAATATGCACGACGAGTCTGGAAATCAGAACCTGCCTCAACCTGTTCAATGGCTTCATCCAACAATGTCTGGAAATTCTCCATATGCTCTTTGCTATCCTTGGAAGCCCTTGCTACCATGTACTCCAATTTGGAACGTAGTAATACCAACTGTCTGAAAACCGCACGCGCTTTATCCTCAGGTGCATTTTTCGTCCATTCTAACTCCATCCGTTTTACCGGACCAAACACGTTCCGAATCTGGGACGCCGAAACTTTGGACAACAATGGTGCAATCGCTTTACAATGTGCAACGATCTTTTGGGCATCTCCGTCTCGGATCATTAAGGGCATGTCCTTAAGTGCAGCCTGAATTGCTTCCCGCTGGGGATTCTTCTCTTTCATGGTAACCTCCTCATGATCATGCGCTCATCTTGCCAGGTAATGGGCCCAGCGCGCCGCCAGACCGATGATCTCCATCTGCCGCGGGTCCTGCACCAATCGTTCCTCCAGTTCTTTCAGTTCCTGCTTCACCTCCTCTGGCATATGGGAATCGGATCGCCGGCGTGCCATGTAGTACGCCAGCCGCCACATCCACGGGCCGAAATAGACCTGCGCCGGC
>JACIWP010000216.1 GCA_014360855.1 Anaerolineae bacterium | reverse complement strand
ACCCACCCGTCTCGCCGGTGGCCTGGACCTCCCTGCTGACCGGCTGTTGGCCGGCCAAACACGGCATCCTGGACTTCATCGTCAAAGCTCCATCGGCCTATTATCCGACGCTGGGATTGTATGATGTCGAGAGGGGGCCGGCCGGAGACGTCTACCACAGCCGGCGGCGGGTGCCCCTGCTGAACGAGCTTCTGCAGGAGTATGGACTGCAAAGCTGTCTGCTCTATCTGCCGGGCACGTTCCCACCCCCGCAGGAGGCCGGCCATGTGCTGAGCGGCTTCGGCACCCCCGACCTCTTCGGCACCTTCGGCGTCCCAGCCCTGTACACGGCAGACCGACAGGCTCTGTCGGCGGGGGTCCGCCGCCATCCCGCCGTCCATGTCCTTCAGGCGGAGAACAACGGCTGGCGCGGGGAGTTTCCGGCGCCAGGCGGCCGTGCCGGTATGCCCATGACCATCGTCGAGACGCCCGATGGGGTTCGGATCCAGTGCCCCGCCTGGGAGGCCGGCGTATATGTGACGGAGGGGCGCTGGAGCGAGTGGGTGAGTCTGACATTCACCGATGACAGCATGGTCGCCGGCATCTGCCGTTTCTACCTGCTGTCGCGCCGGCCGCTCGTCCTTTACCGCTCGGTGGTGCATCCGGACCCGCGCCGGCCGGCCGTGCCCCTCTCCACACCGCCCGATTTCGCCCCGCGGCTCGCCGGGGAGCGCGGGCTGTTCCCCACCGCCAGCTTCCCGATGGAACAGGCCGGCTATCAGGAAGGCCTCCTGCCGGTGGACCCGTTCCTGGCCGGCGCCTATGCCGTCTGGGAGGAGCAGTTGCGTCTGGGCGAGCATCTGCTGGCGGAGGGCGGGTTCGACCTCCTGGTCCTGCACCTCTTTACGGCGGACTGTGTCCAACATTTCTTCTGGCCGGACGCGGCCGGCCGGGTCGCGGAGGCGTACCACTGGCTCGATGCGGCGCTTGGCCGGCTCAGCGAGGCCGCCGGCGAGGAAGCCGTGATCATGGTCGTCAGTGATCACGGCGCGGCGCCAATACATTACTGGCTGCACCTTAACCGCTGGCTGGCCGACGAGGGATACCTGGCCCTGCGCGCCGACGGCCGGATCGATTGGCGCCGCACGCGAGCCTTCTGCCTGGGCTATGGTGGGATATACCTGAATGTCCAGGGGCGGGAGCCGGCCGGCGTGGTGGAGCCGGGACAGCCGTACGAGGAACTGCGCCGCCGGCTGATGCAGGAACTGATGGCGCTCCGCAGTCCCGCCGACGGAGAGCCGGTCGTGGAGTGGGCGCGGCCGCGCGAGGCCTGGCATGCCGGCCCGCTGGTCCCGCTCCTGCCGGACCTCATGCTCGCCCTACGTCCCGGGTTTGCGCTGGCGCATGAGGATGCGCGCGGGGAATGCCCGGTGGACCGGCCCTGGCTGGAGCCGAATCAGGGCCGCTGGCGCGCCGGCCACGAGGGGCCGTACGCGCCGGAGGCCGTGCGCGGGGTATTCCTGGCCGCCGGCCCGGGCATTCCGCATGGGAAGGGGAACAGCGTGCATATTGTGGATGTGCTCCCCACGCTCTGCCGGCTGTGGGGCCGGCCCATGCCGGCCCATCTGGACGGCCGGCCCATTGCAACCATATCCCCCTAATAGCGCGCTAATGTCAAATTCTTACAGTTTTGTCATAAAAACTTTACAAATCCCCTGGTTCTCGCTATAATGGTACTATGTAGGGGGAAGGGTGGTATGCATCACACTGCGGCGGAAGGGCGTTCCCATTATCTGCGCCAAAGCCTATTAGCCATTGGCGTCGCGGCCGCCAGCTTGACCGCGCTGGTGTATCTTACCTACCGCCTTCCTCCAGAGGGTCTTCCCCTCGCGCTGTTCTTCCTCTTGCTGTTTTGTGGGGTGGCCGGCCTGTTCGCTCCGCTGATGCTGTGGGTGCACCGCCGGCTGGTGATGTCCCGGCGTCTGCCGGCTTCGGCCTGGCGCCCGATCCGATGGAGCGCCTGGGCCGGGCTTCTGGCTGCCATCTTTGCCTGGCTGCAGTTCATCCGGCTGCTGAACGCGGTCAGCGCCGTCCTTTTTGTCCTGATACTCTCCCTGGTGGAAGGGCTGATAACGAGCAAGCGGCGTTAACTGCAACGCTTTCATAGCGCTATTCCTGGGGCGCGTCCGCCCCGCCCACGTTGATCTTTGTGCAACAGGAGTTATGCTATGGTTCATCGCTCTCGTGTATGGCGGATAGGTGCAGTGCTCCTGGTCGCCGGCCTCCTGCTGGCGGTCATTCCCCTGTTCCTGTTCGCTCTGGCGGATACATCCGCTCTGCCGGCGGAGCGTCAGCTTGTCGCGCCGCCGGGCGAACGCATGCCGGCGCCCCCTGCCCTGCCTCCTGCACGACCCCAACAACAGCCGCTGGATGGCTGGCTGGACATCACGGTGGCCCAGCCGGCGTATTTCAACGTCTCCGACCCGGGCCAGGTGGTGACCATCACGGTGGCCAACGGCCATCCGTCGCGTCCTGCGGAGGCGCTGGCGCTGACGGTAACCCTGCCGGCCAATTTCATCTACCTGGCTACCACAAGCGTGACCGATAACGCCGGCCCGATCCCGTACACTGTCGCCGTGATTGGCCAGGACCTGGTCTATACCTTGGACGGAGGTGCCTACGATCTGGGCGCCGGCGACGCGGTGCGCATCGTCGTGCGCCTGGCCACCAATTGTCAGGTCGCTTCCGGGCTGAGCATCCGGGTGACGGCGGACTACCTTTCCAGTGGCACCGCGTATCGGGATGTGGGCTACTCCGACGCCCTGACGGTGCAGCGCGGCAATCTGGTAGTGCAGAAACTGCCGGCCAATCAGGCCGCGGCGGTGGGGGATGTGGTGACCTGGACGGTGCTGGCGCGCAACACCGAGCTGGGCGATGTGTACGATGCCTATATCACTGACACGCCCGGCGCCGGCTTCACGAATGTCCAAGGCCTGACCTCCGCATATATCAGCCGGCTGGGCCCCGGTGAAGAGCAACGCTACGTGGTCACCGCCACGGTGAATTCCTGCGGCGATTTGAATAATGTCGTCGCCGGCGCCTGGAGCTGTGGCAATCAGGACGGTACCGGCGCAGCCGCCAATCCGGTCTCTGCCCAGACGGATATCACCCTGATCAAAGAGGTACCCGATATCCGCATCACCATCCCGCCCATTGTCGTGCCGTACTGTGCCCAAGGATATCCCCTGACCTGGACGATCACCAATCTGGGACAGGGCGACGCGTACCATTTCACCCTCTCTAGCGAGTTTGTGGGAGCGAACCTGGAGTGCTCGGTAGTGGGGTCAGACTGGCAGAAGGCGGATGTCGGCGCCGGCATGGTCTTCACCTATACGGCGAACGGCGGCACCATTGAGGCCGGCCAGACCGTCACCCTGACCCTGCTGGTCACCGACACCCAATCCTGCTCGGCGCCCTCCCGGAGCGGCGTGTGCTGGTTCCTGCCCGGCTATACCGATAGCTGTGGACTGCCCTTCTCGCCGCCGCTGACGATGGCTTCCTGGAGCATCGGTGGGGATGCCCCTTCGTTGAGTGTGTCCAAGTCCGCCTCGGCGGACCGGGCTTTCCTGGGCGACCAGGTGGTCTTCACCGCGACGGTGGGGCTGGCCCATGGGGAGCATGTTACCGGCAGTGTGCTCCTGACGGATGTGGTGCCGGCCTCCTTGGGGATTGTGGGCGTTTCCACCACCGCCGGCACACCGCAAATCAACGGGCGCACCATTACCTGGGCGCTGACGCCGGCGCAGGCCAACGGCGCCCGGCTCACCCTCACCACCACCGTCAGCAGTGACCCCTGCGCGGCCAACCAGGTGGCTACGAATTCTATTCAGGCCAGCGCGGCGACGGACTGCGGCTGTCTGCTGAACACCTCTGCCTCGGCTTCCGCCGCTCTGCAGAACGATCCGGGGGTGCACGCCAACATCGCGGCCAGCGCCACGACTATTGAGACCTGTACCAGCTTCTGGATCACCAACACTTATCATATCGAGCGAAATATTGGTTCGTGGGCTGGCGCCGTCTTCACCGATAACCTGGAGAACAACCTGCAGTACAACGCCGGCACCCTCCGGGTCACGCTGGATGGGGACGACGTTACCAGCTATGTCACCATCCTGAGCACTTCCCCCCTGCGGCTGGGCCTGGGCGGGCTGAGTGCCACCGGCAAGACCAGCGGCACGCTGGTCATCGGGTATTCCCTGTACGCGCCGGCCGCGTCCGCCGGCTCCTATTACCACTGGACCCATCTCTGGCTGCCGGGCTATTCCGATGCCTACTGCAGCACGGACCCCGGCTTCCACAACGCGCTTCCACTGCAGATCAGCCGCGCCGACATGGGCATCAGTGTCGATGTGCCGGCGGTGATCGATGCCTGCCAGATCTTTGACGCGGATATCACTGTCGATCCGGGCCCCTGGGGCGGGGATGATGTCTCCGTCACGGTGACCAAGACCCATTATGCGCTCCTGGGCGTCTCCTTCGGAGGTTCCTTTGACCCGAGGCGTGTGGTAACGTACAGCAGTGCGGTGACGACCACCTGGGTGTTTTCGGACCCGGTGGAGGCAGCCGGCCAGATCCGGCTGACCCTGCAAAGCGACTGCGATGATGTGGAGGACCCCCTGCCGGCGGAACTGCGCTATTCCGACAACTGCGGTCTGCGCTATGTGGAAACGGCCTCCGACGCGCCGGCCATCAATCGCGTCGGCGATATCAGCATCTTCGTCACCCCGAATTCCTATCTCGTGACGGACGATACCGCCACTTGGCGCATTTATGTGGTGAACCCGGGGAGCGGCATCGCGTACAATGTGCTGGTGACGGATGTGTTGGGCGCGGGCCTGCGCTTCGCCGGCTCCTCCATTTCCGACACCAGCGGGGTCACTATGCCGGCACCCGGTGGGAATGCGCCGGTCTGGCGCATCGCCGCGCTTCAGCCGGGCGAACAGCGCGTCATTACCGTGACGGCGGACGTCATCGCCTGTACCGACCTCACCAGCAACGTCTTTGCCCAGTGGGGGTGCAGTGAGACGGCACCCTGCCACCTGGTCCAACAAGCCGGCCCCTTTCTGCACCTGGCGGAGGCCAGCCTGCTGACCTCCAATGGCCAGGTCGGACAGCTCCCGCTGTGCGGGGATGGCTACGTGCGCCTGACGGTGAAGAACACCTCCCTTTATCCGACCCTGCGGGAGGTGGTGATTAAG
>JACIWP010000215.1 GCA_014360855.1 Anaerolineae bacterium | reverse complement strand
CAGGCCGTGCGGCATTCCCTTTCCCGCTGGCAGGGGAAGGAGCATCCCGCAGAGGCGCCGGCCAGCGCGCTTCCCATGCTGTACTGGCTCCTGTTCGGCATTATCTACGCGCTGCGCCTGCCGGTGAACTATCAGCACGGCCGTTACCTTATGCCAATCATTCCGCTGTACATCGTGCTGGGCATGGGCGGCACGGCCCTGCTCCTGGAGCGACTGCGTTCCGGGTACTTCCGCCGGCTTCTGCAGAACGCTTTGCTGTGGGCCGGCCTCCTGCTCACCATCGGCTTTATCGTGCTGGGAGCGCGTGCCTATACGGATGACCTCCGCTTTATCAATGGGGAGATGGTCGCGGTCGCCCGTTGGATCAACGCCCACACGCCGGAAAACGCTCTGATCGCTGCACATGATATTGGCGCCATCGGCTACTTCACCCAGCGCCCCCTGTTGGACCTGGCCGGCCTGATATCCCCAGAGGTTATCCCCATCCTGCGCGATGAAGATGCGCTGTGGGAGTGGCTCACCGCCCATGGCGCACAGTACCTGGTGACTTTCCCCTCCTGGTACCCGCGCATGACCGCTCGGCCGGAACTGGAGCAGGTGTTCCAGACCGATTCGGCCTTCACGCGCGCCTACGGCGAAGACAATATGGCGGTGTACCGCATCCACCCCGCCGGCCAATAATCCCCCTCCTCCGATGCGCTAAACCAGAGGGCCTGTCGGTCTTGTATCCGCTGGTTCCCTGCCGGCCGTCCATTCGTGCGACTACTCATTATGTAATTTTGATTACACAAATAATTCAAATTGTAATCCTAATAACATTCAACAGCCCTCCATCCTGCTATAATGCCATTACTACTTGGGATTGCGGAGGCGAGCCATGAAAGCGATCTGGAACGGTACCGTGATTGCGGAAAGCGATACAACCATCGTGGTAGAGGGGAACCATTATTTCCCGCCGGAATCCGTGCGGAGGGAATATCTCCAGCCGAGCGACACGCACACGACCTGCCCCTGGAAGGGAGTCGCCAGTTATTACCACGTTGTCGTGGGCGATCAGGTGAATCGGGATGCGGCCTGGTACTATCCGGAGCCAAAGCCGGCCGCCAGCCATATCAAAGATTATGTCGCGTTTTGGCGCGGGGTTCAGGTGGTCGAATAAACCGCCCAACATGTGGGAGTGCACAGTTTTGCGCCGGCCCTATACAGAAGGGCCGGCGCTCGCTTTTCCCGAAATTGGCATAGGGCCGGGATTCCGCTATAATGACCCCACATCCTGCATCGGGAGGTGCCGCACATTGGAACTGGCAAGCGAGGGCATGCTTATCCTGCTGGTCAGCCGCGAGCGCAAACAGCGGCTCATCCAGCTCAAGGCCGGCAAGGAGATCCATACTTCACACGGCATCATCCGCCACGATGACCTGATCGGACAGCCGCTGGGGCGCGAGGTGCGCACCCACCTCGGCTATCCGTTCCTGGTAGTAGAGCCCTCCACCGCCGAGCTGGTGCGGCTGATCAAACGCAACACTCAGATCATGTTCCCCAAGGATGTGAGCTACGTCCTCACCCGTTTGAACCTCTTCGCCGGCAAGCGCGTCATCGAGGCTGGCACGGGCAGCGGCGGCCTGACCCTGGCGCTCGCCCGCCAGGTGATGCCCACCGGCCGCGTCTACTCCTACGAGACCAATCCCCGGGCGCAGAAGCTGGCCGCCGCCAACCTGGAACAGGCCGGCCTGCTTCCTTATGTCGAGCTGAAACTGCGCGATATCGCCGCCGGCTTCGACGAATCCGATGTGGATGCCCTCTTCCTGGACCTCCGCCACCCCTGGGAGTATCTCTCCCTGGTCCAGCAGGCCCTCAAGCCCGGGGGATTTTTCGGCGCCATCGTCCCCACCACGAATCAGGTCTCCGCGCTGGTGGACGCGCTTCAGCGCCAGGGATGCTTTGCCTTCATCGAGGTCGAGGAACTGCTCCTGCGGCCCTACAAAGCGGTGCCGGCGCGCCTCCGCCCCACGGACCGCATGGTCGCCCATACCGGCTATCTGGTCTTCGCCCGCCATATCGCCGGCGGCCTGGACCCAAGCTGGGCATGGATGGATCAGCGCAAAAAGGGCCCGTTCGTCGAGGAAGAAGACGAGGACATCTCCTCCGACCTCGAACAGGAAGCAGATGACGAATGACCAGGGCCGGCGCATACATCGAAGCAGTGGGCAATCTGCACATCCACACCCGCTATTCCGATGGGAGCGGCACCCATGAGGAAATCGCCGCGGCCGCGGAGCGCGCCGGCCTGGATTTCATCATCACCACCGACCACAACGTCTTCGTCCCGGACAAAGAGGGCTGGTACGGCCGGGCGCTGGTGCTGGTCGGTGAGGAGATCAACGAGCCACAACCTCCCCGGGCCAATCATTTGCTCTGCTTCCGCATCCGCGAGGAAGTGCGAGATTTTGCCGGCGACGCCCAGGCCTTGATCGACGAGGTCCGCCGGCAGGGCGGCTTCTGCTTCCCCGCCCATCCGCTGGAGCGCCCTTCCCCGCTGATCGGGGAGCCGGCCTTCAACTGGAACCACTGGGACGCCGACGGGTATGCCGGCATCTGCCTCTGGAACTACATGTCCGAGTTCAAATCGTACCTGACCAGCGTGCCGCGCGCCCTGCTGAGCGTCTTCTTCCCGGAAGCCGTGATACGCGGCCCCTTCCCCGAGGCACTGCAAAAGTACGATACACTGCTGGCACACGGCCGCCGGCTCCGCATCATCGGCGGATCCGACGCCCACGCCAACCGCTACTCCCTGGGTCCCATCCCGCTGGTGGTGTTTCCCTACGAGCGCCTGTTCCGCACCGTGAATCTGCACGTGCTCCTGCGCCGGCCGCTGAGCGGCGACCTTCTTGACGACCGGGACACCATTTACGAAGCCATCGAGGCCGGCCGCTCCTTCATCGGCTATCACCGCCTTGGAAACCCGCGGGGCTTCCAGTTCCATGCATCCAATGGCACGATGCGGGCCACGTATGGTGAGACCATCGAGACGGCAGGAACGGTGGTGCTGGAAGCACACTCGCCCCTGCCGGCGCGCCTGCGCCTGATCCGCCACGGCGAGATCGTCGCGGAAACGCGGGGGGAATACCTAAGCTATCGGACAGAACACCCCGGCGCCTACCGGCTGGAGGCCTGGCGTTGGGGATGGGGACGCTGGCGGGGATGGGTGTTCACAAACCCGATTTTCGTGACGGAGGAGGGGCGACAGGCGCCGGCCGGCACAACGTCTGCCGCACTATCATAGTGGGATTGGGATAATGTACCTCATGACCGACGCAACGCCATCCAAAGAGGACCTGAGATCCTTCTGGGAGCGGTTCCCCTGGAGAAAGTGGGGGTTGGCCGCCGGCATCCTGGTCGGGCTGGCACTGTCGGCCAGCGCCTGGCTGGTCCCCCTGCCGGCCCAGGTGCGGGTCGTCCAGTTCATGATCCCACCCTATTCGTATGTCTGCCTAGGGCTGGCGGTCATCGCTCTGACGGAACTTCCCGAGCCGCTTGTACAGCGCATCCTCATGGCTCTGGCCCTGCTCGGCATGACCGTTCTGCACGTCTTCGCCTACGCGGCGGCCGGCCCCCCTCCCCTGCTCATCCTGGGCGTGCAGATGGCCTTTCTCGTCATATGGATCACGCTGAAGCGGCGCTTCCTCTGGACCCTGCTCTGGCTGTTGGAGACGCTGGCCTGGATCGGCACCGCCTGGGCACAGGGGCGTCTGCCGTAACGCTGTGCCCAGGTCAGCGCCGTTCCTTGACGTAACGCTCCTGGTACAGTTTCATAGAGTAGACGATGCGCTCCTTGGCCACCTCCGCCGGCTCCCAGCCGATGGGCTTGGTCCGCACCCCCTCCAGGTCCTTGTACACCTCGAAGAAGTGCGCAACCTCCGATAGGAAGTGTTGGGGAATATCGGAGATGTCATAATATTCGGCGAAAATAGGATCATTGAGCGGGACCGACAGAATCTTATCATCCGGCAGTTCGCGATCCAGCATGCGGAACATGCCGATGGGCCGCGCCTGAATCACACAGCCGGGGAAGGTCGGCTCGTTGATCATGACCAGCACATCCAGCGGGTCATTGTCGTCATAGAAGGTCTGCGGGATCAGACCGTAATCCCCCGGATAGTGCAGGGACGAATACAAGACGCGGTCGAGCCGGATGTAACCCAGGTCCTTGTTGTATTCGTATTTGTTGCGGTGACCCTTCGGGATTTCCACAATGACATTGATGATATCCGGGGCATCGGGCCCCGTCGGCAGTGCATGCCACAGGTTCGTCGGGCTGATCGGCATATCTCACTCCTTTTCACGGGCATTATATGGTCAATATGCGGATGACGCCGGCGGCTGGTCGGCCGAATCCTTCTGTGCGCCCAGGATGATCTGCACGCCGGCGCTGGTTCCCAGGCGGTTGGCCCCCGCCTGGATCATGCGCAGGGCATCGGCATAGGTGCGGATACCGCCGGCCGCCTTCACCCCCATCGCATCCCCCACCACCTGCCGCATCAGCGCCACATCTTCCACGGTCGCGCCTCCGCCGGCGAAGCCAGTGGAGGTTTTGACGAAATCCGCGCCGGCCGCCTGGCTGAGCCGGCAGGCCAGCACCTTCTCCTCCTGCGTCAGCAGGACCGTCTCGATAATTACCTTCACGAGCGCGCCAAGGGCGTGTGCCCGCTCCACCACTGCGCGGATATCACCCTCCACATACTGCCGATCCCCTGACTTGAGCGCGCCGATGTTGATGACCATATCCACCTCGCCGGCGCCCTGGCGGATGCATTCCTCCGCCTCAAAAGCTTTGACTGTGGAGAGTGTCGCGCCGAGAGGGAACCCGATGACCGTGCAAACCTTGACCTCGGAACCCCGGAGCGCTTCCGCGCACAGCCGTACCCAGCATGGGTTCACGCACACGCTGGCGAAATGATGCTCCACCGCCTCGCGGCACAGCTCTAGGATCTGGTCGCGGGACGCCTCCGGCTTCAGCAGGGTGTGATCAATATATCGGGCAAGCTGTTCAACAGACAGTGCGGCCATTGTCCTCTCCTCACCGCGCCGGCCTCACTGCCCGTAGCGCGGGTAAATGGTCCAGGCCGAAGGCGGCCAGTAACACAGCAGTGCTCTGCCGATGATCCGCTCCCGGGGCAGCATGCCGAAATAGCGGGAATCCAAGCTTCCCGGCCGGTTGTCCCCGAGCACAAAGACCTCGT
>JACIWP010000214.1 GCA_014360855.1 Anaerolineae bacterium | reverse complement strand
TCTACAGCCAGAACCACCCCCTTCGTCAAATAGCTGTTGCATAAGCTTTAGAAGCTGGATACACGTGTTCATCGGGAGCCTCCTTTCCGACGCCCCGCGACGGAATACGGGCAACCGCTTGCAAGCGGGGAGATTTGGCTCAAATGAAGACAACATCCACTTGCTATGCTATAAGAGCTTGCCTATAATAGTAATTGCAAATGATTGCTAAAACGAGCGAGTTTCGGAGGAGGGAGCCAATGATCACCGAGAAAAGCTGTGAGATGATGCGCCGCTCTTTCGAGCGAACGACCTATCGTTTCACGGAAGCGCCTAGAGCGTCATTCCGTGGAGGTTTCGGCATCTATGTGCATGTGCCCTTTTGCTTATCCAAGTGTTCCTTTTGCCCTTTCTACAAAGAGCTGTATGATAAAGATCAAAAGGAGCGCTACGTTTCGGCCCTTTGTAAAGAGATCGATGCAACAGACATGGCCGGCCAGGCCAACTGGATCTACTTCGGTGGTGGCACGCCCAATACCCTAACTACGAGCGATCTGCGAGGCATCCTGAAGCACCTCAGGGCGAAGGTGCAGACGACCAGCCTGGGCATCGAACTCCTGCCAGCCTTGTTAACCTCGAAGTATCTCCAAGAGCTGGTGGACATGGGGTTCACGAAGGTGAGCATGGGCATCGAGAGCTTCTCCCCCGAGACGATGGCCCCAACCGGTCGCCGCCTATCTGAGGCTATCCCCCAATTTGTAGCTGAAGCGCGAGCAGTGGGTCTTTGGACCAACATCGATATGATGGTCGGTTTGCCCCGCCAAACGGCTGAGACGTTCCGCTTGGATATACAGCGAGTCTCAGAACTAGCGGCCAGCCAGGTGACCATCTACCCGTTCATGGTCATTCGTGGGGTCAGAGCCGAACCTAGCCTGTCTTCCCAAGAACAATTCGATTTGATCGAGGAGGCCGATACCACCCTGCAAGCTGCGGGCTTCCGACGCCGGGGCATATGGACCTGGGCAAGGGGCGATGACCTGTACGATTCCTCACGCGACGAACTGGTCGCGGACTATGCCGGATTTGGTCCAGCCGCCTTCTCCACCTACGGCCAGTGGAAAGTGGTCAACCCGGAGCTAGACGTATATTTGGAGAACATCGAACAGGGCAAGCTCCTAGCCTTTGTGGCTCGCGAGGCCCCAGGGGCAAATGAATGGCGTCGCTTCGCCAGGATGATTTATGATCTGAGGATCAACCAAAAATTAGCTCTCCCAGCACCCATAAACGGGCTCGTCTGGCTATTGAAAATCGCAGGCTACATCAACAATCAGGGAGAGCTGACCCGAAAGGGACGCTACTATGCACATGAGCTCACCAAAGCGGTGGTCGAGTCCTTGCCCTTCCCGGTGCAGAATCCTGCGTGCGTGGAAAACTATGAGGATTATGCCTCCCACAGGTCCCAACTACGCACAGACAGAACTCCGATCGGCCTAGGGTTAGGAAGTAGGGAACAAATAGATTGAACGCAAAGGCGGCAGGGCCTCGAAAAGTGCCCTGCCGCCTTTCGCGCGCTGGGGCGTTATGCGCCTTCCCAGCGGCGCAGCCACTCCATCAACAGCCTGACACCCACCCCGGTGGCGCCTTTGCTCTGGTGGGGTTTCGCCGGCTTATCGGTCCAGTACGTGCCGGCGATATCCAGATGCGCCCATGGGAAATCGCCGACGAACTGGCTGAGGAAGTACGCGGCGGTGATGGCGCCGGCGGGCCGGCCGCCCACGTTGCACAGGTCCGCCACGTCGCTCTTCAACTGCTCGCCGTATTCCTTGAACAGCGGCAGGCGCCAGACCCGCTCACCGCTCCGCTGGCCGGCGGTCTCCAACTGGGACGCCAGGCGGTCATCGGTGCTCATCAGACCAGTAGTGATGTTGCCCAGCGCCACCACGCAGGCGCCGGTCAGGGTGGCCAGGTCCACGATGGCCGCCGGCTGGAAGCGGCCGGCATACGTCAGGGCGTCGGCCAGGACGAGCCGGCCCTCCGCGTCGGTGTTCTGTACCTCGATGGTCTTCCCCGACAGGGATGTCACAATGTCCCCTGGCTTCATCGCCTTGCCGCTGGGCATGTTCTCCGTGGCAGGGATGATGCCCACCAGGTGGAACGGCAGGCGCAGCATGGCCGCGGCCCACAGGACGCCCATGACGGCCGCGCCGCCGGCCATATCCCCCTTCATCTTATGCATGTCCTCGCTCGGCTTCAACGAGATGCCGCCTGAATCGAAGGTCAGGGCCTTGCCCACCAGCGCGATCGTGGGCAGGCCGGCGTCCGGCTGGTATTCCAGGATGATGAGCTTCGGCGGTTCCTCACTCCCCTGGCTGACGCCCAACAGCGCGCCCATGCCCAGGGACTGCATATCCTCTCGTTCCAACACCTGACAGCGCAGACCCAGCTCGCGTGCCATGGCCTGGGCTTTGCCGGCCAGTGCCGCCGGCGTGGTGATGTTTGCCGGCTCGTTGACCAGGTCCCGCACGAACGAGACGCTGTCGGCGATGATCTGGCCGGCTCGCGCGCCATCCTGCATGGTGGGTATCTTGCCGGCGTCGAACTCGATCAGCACCATCTCCTCGATAGGGGTCGTCGGCTCTTCCACCACCGTCTTATGGCGGGTAAACGTGTACAGCGAGAGGACGCTCCCCTCCACCAGGGCCTGAGCGGCCTCCTCTGGCGCGATACCGCCGGCGCCCGAACCATGCACCACGGTGGCGAAGGAGGTCAGTCCCAGGGAGCGGATCTTTTGGGCGGCGGCGCCGGCGGCATGCCGGATGGCCTCCAGGCCGAACTCCTCCTGCTTCCCCAGGCCCACCACGATGACCCGCTTGGCGGCCACCCCGCCCTCGGGATAGAGCACCGTCACCTCTCCGAGCTTGCCCCGTATGTCGCCGCTGGCAATCAGGGCGCTGATGCGACCGTTCATCGCCTTGTCTACCGCCCCTGTGGCCCCGCCAGGGGATTGCACGCCTTCAAACAGATTGACCACCAGCGCTTCAGTGGGAAACGACTGGGCAAAACCCTGCTGTACCGTGATTTTCATGTTTTCTCTCCCTTGACATATGTTGTCCAAGTTTCGGAAGCGCGAAGGGCGCGCAGTGCCGCAATTGCCTCTTCCAGCTTCGGGCGGTTCGCCGGCTGGTTGGGCCAGATGCTCGCCCCCGAAGGATGCGGCAGTGGCACCAGCCAGGCGTCCGCCGGCACGCGGTAAAATGCAGGCCGAGCCGGCACCTCCCCGGCGCGATAGGCTTTGCCCACATGGTCGGAGAGCGAGCCGGCGCCGATGAAGTATGTCAGCGCCAGCTTGCCCACCAAAATAATGATGCGCGGCTGAATCAGGTCCAGCTCCTGCTGGAGATAGGGAGCACACAGGGCGATCTCCTGTGCGCTGGGCGGGCGGTCCCCATGTCCGCCGGCCTGCCGGCCAGGATAACAGCGCGTCAGCGCGGTGAAATAAAACAGCTCGTCCAGCTCCGCGCTGGTCCACCCCGCCTGCGCCAGCCAGGAGCGCAGTCTCCCGCCGGCGGCGCCCGACCAGGGGACACTGCCGGCGCGCAGGTCGGCCGCGGCCGGCGCCTGCCCGATCACCATAACCCGGGCACGCTCACTGCCGGCGAACACCGCCGGCCCCTGCACCGGGAAGCCGGCCTCCTGACAGCGCCGGCAGGCCCGCATGAGGGCCTGAAGCGCACCGAGCTGTTGCGGAAGGGACTGCGCGGGAGACAGGGACATGACGGCCGGCCTAACGAGCTTCCGCCTCCTCGATGATGATGGAATGCGTCATCTCCACCTTGCCTTCCAGGGTGGCGTGCACGGAGCAGTACTTGGTGGTGGACAGTTCGACGGCGCGCTCCACCGCCGCCCGCTCCACCCCTTTCCCGCGCACAATGTACTCGATATGCATATGCGTCCAGGCGCGGGGATGGTCCGGCCGGCGCTGGCCGGTGATCTTCACCTCGAAATCCACCACCTTCTGCTGTTTCTTCTGGAGGATGGAAATCACGTCCATGGCGGTACAGCCGGCCAGCGCGACCATCAGAAGCTCGGCCGGCCGCATACCGGTATTTTCCCCCAGGGGCGAATCCATGACCACAGAGTGCCCACCGCCGTCGGTGCCCACGAACTGCAGGTTGCGTACCCAGCGGGCAGTAATGGTGTATTCGTTCATGGCCTATCTCCGATGTGTGAGGATAATATATTCTACCACGGCAGTACGCGCTGAACAAGGCGCGGGCCCAGCACCAGGAGACCCACGATGACCGAGATGATGGCGCACACCACGACAGCGCCGGCGGCCACATCCTTGGCGATCTTCGCCAGCGGATGATAGCGCGGCGTCACCATGTCAATGGCGGTCTCAGCAACGGTGTTGAACATCTCGGCCATCAGCACCAGGGCGATGGTCAGGGCAATGACTGCCCATTCGAGCGCGCTCAGCCCCAGCCAGACGCCGGCCGCTACCACCCCTGCGGTGATCAGGAGATGAATGCGGAAGTTGCGCTGGGTGCGCAGGACATACCAGATGCCGGCGAAGGCCCAGCGAAAGCTGGAGCCGAGCGTGCGGTCGCCCCGCGGGTCCTCCTCCACCCCCACTGCCGGCATCGCCTGGCTGACAGAAGGCTTATCCGCCATTCTACTCCTCCTGGGGCGCGGCCTCCGCGCATCCCAGCTTCTCCAACACCTCCCGTTGAAGCGCCCACATGCGGGCCTTCTCCGCCGGCTCCGCATGGTCATGCCCCAACAGGTGCAGGGTGCCGTGCACCGTCAGCAGGCACAGCTCGCTGGCAAGGGGATGTCCGCCGGCCTCCGCCTGCCGGCGCGCCTGCGGCAGGGAGATGATGACATCTCCCAAATATCGGCGCGACTGGGTCGGGAGGACAAAGGCCTCCCCACCCTCCCCCACCTCTTCCTCAAAGGCGAAGGCCAGCACATCCGTGGTCGCATCCACATCTCGGTAATTGCGGTTGAGCTCCTGCACCTCCGCATCATCGGTGATGACCAGGGTCATCTCCGCCGGCTCGGTCAGGCCGGCCAGCGAAGCGGCCAGGTTGGCGGCGGACACCAGGCGCTCCTCCGGGATGGCCGCCAGCTCTTCGGCCGGCAGGTGCTCCCCGTACATCAGTGTGACTTCCAGCAGTTCCTGATGCATCATGAGGGCCTCTCCTGGGAGGGAATGCCCGCCGGCGTGGACGCGGCCGGCCCTTCCGGCGGGGGCGCGGCGGCCGGCTCCGGATACTGAATGCGA
>JACIWP010000213.1 GCA_014360855.1 Anaerolineae bacterium | reverse complement strand
CCCGCGCCGGAGGCCCTGGAGGAAATACCGCCGGCCGGCCCAATGGAGGAAGCGGAAACCCCTACCGCGCCGGAGGACCTGCTGAAGCTGGCGGCGGAACTCCCCGAGGAACTGCGTGCCCTGGTGGAAGAGGCCATGGCCGGGGAGATCACCGCGCCGGCCGCCCCCGCCGGGGAAACGGCTCCCGCCGAGGTCGAGCTCCCGCCCTGGCTGGCGGAGATGGCCGAGGAAGAAGAAGGTGCGGAAGTGATATCCGCGCCGGCCGAGGAAGCCGCGCCGGCGCGCGCCGAAGAAGAGGAAATCCCCCCCTGGCTGCGCGAGCTAGCCCAGAAAGAAACCGCCGCACAAGCGCCGGCGGAGGAGCCGGAGGAAGAAGCCGTCCCGCCCTGGCTGGAATCCCGCCTGGAAGAGGCGGGGCCGTCCGAAGCCGGCATCCCGGCTGAGGAGGAGACACCTGTTGAGGAAATCCCCGAGTGGTTACAGCGACTGCGCCAGGCCGCCATCCAGGACATGCCCTCGCTGAAGAGCGAGCTGGCCGCCGGCGAGGAGATGACGCTGGAGCAGGAGACGGGCGTGCCGGCCCACGAGCTGGAGCCGACGCCGGCGGTCGAGGAGACACCTTCCCCGGAAGAAGAGGCCGGCGCCGTCGTATCCGCCTCTATGCTGGAGGAGATCTGGATGGCCGCGGCCGAGGGGATGCCGCTGATTCATGAGGAGGAGATCGCGCCCGTACCGCAGGCGCTGGAAGCGGAGACGCCGGCGGAAGCCGTCCCTGCGTCGGCCGAGGAAAAGGTGGAGGAGGCGCCAGTATCCCCGGCAGAGGAACGGGCGGTCGAGGAATTGCCATCCCCCTCGCCCTTCATCGCCCAGGCGCAGGAGCGCCTGCGGGTGCGTCCGGATGACCATGAGATGCGGCTGGCGCTGGCGCGCGCTTGGCGCGACGCCGGCCAGATCGAATCCGCCCTGCAGGAATACAGCACCCTGGTGGAGGCGGACCAGTTCGTCGAATCCATCGTCAGCGATCTGGAACATCTGATCGCGGAGCTGGGGGAGGAGATGGGCTCTGCGCCGGCCTGGACCGTGCTGGGAGATGCGTATATGCGTCAGGGGCGGCTGTCCGACGCGCTGGATGCCTACCGGCGCGCCCTGGGCCGCAGGCCGGCATAAAAGCCATATCATCACACGCTGAGGTGAGCAACGTGGAACGCACACTCGTCATTCTCAAGCCAGATGCCGTACAGCGAGGGTTGGTCGGGGAGATCATCCGCCGGCTGGAACGACGAGGACTGAAAATCATCGCCATGAAGATGGTGCAGTTATCCGAGGAGATCGCGCGCCGGCATTACGCCATCCATGAAGGCAAACCCTTCTTCGAAGGGCTGATCGCCTACATCACTTCCGCACCAGTGGTATTAATGGTGCTGGAAGGCCCTCGCGCTATCGAAGTCGTGCGCGCTACGATGGGCGCCACCGATCCCGCCAAGGCGGCACCGGGAACCATTCGCGCCGACCTGGCCCTCACAGTGGACCGCAACCTGGTGCACGGCTCCGACGGCCCAGAGACCGCCGCCAGCGAAATAGCCCTCTTCTTCCGCGAAGACGAACTCCTGCAGTACCCGCTTGACACCGAACGCTGGCTGTGGGCGACCCCGCAATAAGGCCCTTTGTAGGATACAGGCCCCCGACACGATGGGGGCCTGTTTTTGACCCCTTCCGCGACCATTTGTGCGACGAAAATTAACACAACATTTTCTAAAATTTAAAATTTTTCCATTGACAAACTATCGTGTTTGTTGTATAATAAAATGGAATAAAACTTGAGGAAAGGGGAAAGGGACGATTTGTAATCTTATTTTGGAGATGCTCTCTTCAAACCCCTGTCTCAGCCGCCGCTCCTTGGTGTTTGCCGCGCCTCCTACGTCTGGCACGCGAAATGTGTGTCACTGTCATGAATCTTTCGCCCCAAGATTCTCCGGAACGGAATTATTTGTCATATGACCAATAAAGTGAGGTTGCGCGATGCGTGAAGAGCAAGCAGGGAACACAGCGCTGGAAGAGCTCCTGGAACAAGCTTCCCATCGGGGCTACGTCACATATGACCAAATTTTAGAGGTTTGCCCCACCCCGGAAGAGGACAGGGAAAGGCTGGAAGGGTTTTTCGCCCAACTGCACACGCGGCGCATTCCGGTGTACGAGCAAGCGAGAGAGCCGGCTGAGCAGGATGCCGTGCCCCACGCCGCTTCGTTCCGGGCGGTGTGGGACGATGACTGGCGGGCTGAGGAATCGGAAGACTTGGACGCCGAGAATCTGGAAGAATATCTGGACGATGGTCCCCTCAGCGACACCGTCACGCTCTACTTCCGTGAGATGAGCCAGTATCCCCTGCTCAGCCCGGAAGAGGAGAAAGAGCTGGCGCGAGCCGTGTTCGAGGGGCGCGTTGCCGCCCAGCGGCTCGCCGGCCAGAACGGCAACCTCAGCGAAGAGGAACGAGAAGCCCTGCGTCAGCTCGTCCAGAAGGGCCGGGAAGCGCGTGATAAGCTCATCCGCGCCAACACCCGCCTGGTCATCAGCGTGGCCAAGCACTACATCGGCCGCGGGGTTCCTTTCCCCGACCTGATCCAGGAGGGCAATCTGGGCCTGATGCGGGCCGTTTCCAAATTTGACTACCGCCGGGGATTCAAGTTCTCCACCTACGCCACCTGGTGGATCCGCCAGGCCATCACCCGCGCCCTGGCGGACCAGGGACGGGTCATCCGCCTGCCGGTGCACATGGGAGACCGACTGCGCAAGCTTTTCCGCGCCGCGCGCGATATGGAGCAGGAGCTGGGCCGGCCGCCTACTCCGGAGGAACTGGCAGAGCGCTTGCAAATGCCCGTCAATCGTGTAGAATGGATGTTGCGCATCTCCTCCGACACCCTCTCCCTCCATAAACCGGTGGGGGAAGACGAGGAGAGCGAACTGGGGCATTTCATCGAGGATACCCAGTCGCCGGCGCCCATGGACGTGGCCAACCGCGAGCTCCTGCGCGAAAAGCTGGAGCAACTGCTCGATACCCTGACACCCAAGCAGGCGCGCATCCTTCGACTGCGATTTGGCTTTGTGGACGGTCGGACGTATACTTTAGAGGAGGTAGGCCGCAAGTTCGGGGTCACGCGGGAGCGCATACGCCAGATTGAGGCGCAGGCGTTAGGCCGGCTCCGCCATCCGCACCGCAGCCGGCAGTTAAAGGGATTCCTGTAATCTTGGTGAGGTAGGATTCGGACCTGTGACGATGGACCCGGAGGAAGAAGACCTGCTCGAAGAGCTTGGCCTGGAGGGCGTAGAGGGCAAAGAGCTCTCGGGCGAGTCCTTCGATATGGACGAGGAGCTGGAAGAGGTCGAGGAGGACGAGGCCGAGCTGGAAGAAGCCGGCGACGAAAGCCCCGACCCCATCCGGCTCTATCTGCGCGACATGAGCCGGACCCCCCTGCTCACCCCCGAGCAGGAGGAAGAGTTAGCGCGCCGCATGGCCGAAGGGCGGGAGGCCCTGGAGCGGCTCGCCAGCGACGAGCACCTGACTGAGGAGGAACGCCGGCAGTTGGCGGAAAAGGTGCGCGAGGGCAATAAGGCGCGTGACCACCTGATCCGCGCCAATACCCGGCTGGTCATACAGATCGCCAAGCGCTATCGGGGCTGGGGCATTGCCTTCAGCGACCTCATCCAGGAGGGCAATCTGGGGCTGATGCGGGCCGCTGACAAGTTCGATTACCGCCGCGGCACCCGCTTCAGCACCTACGCCACCTGGTGGATCCGCCAGGCCATCACGCGTGCCCTTTCCGACCAGGGCCGCACTATCCGCCTGCCGGTGCACATCCACGAGGAGATCCGCCGGCTCCATAACGCCGAAGAGCTTCTCAATGACCGGCTTGGCCGCCAGCCCACCGACGAGGAAATCGCCCAGGAGCTTGGCTTGGCACTCAGCCGCGTGCGCTGGCTGCGCCGCATCGCCCGCCATACGGTCTCATTGGAAACTCCCATCGGCGAGGATGGCGACAACTCCCTGGGCGATTTCGTGCAGGATGATGACACCTCTTCCCCCACGGAGAAAGCTTCACAGACACTGCTGAAGCAGGAGGTCGCCAAACTGCTGGAACACCTGAAGCCGCGCGAGGCGGAGATCATCCGCCTGCGCTTCGGTTTCGTGGACGGCCGCAGTTATACGCTGAAAGAGGTGGGGGAGAAGCTGGGCATCACTCGGGAGCGGGTGCGGCAGATCGAGTCCAAGGCCCTGCGCCGGCTACGCCACCCCTCCCGCAGCCAGCGCGTCCGCGATTTCATCCAGAAGTAATTCCCCTCAGAGATACTCGAGGCGCCCGCGCTCTTTCAACTGTTCCACGATGTGCTTCACGTCCTGCGCCCGATCGCGCGGGCAGATGAGCAGGGCATCGCCGGCATCCACCACGATCATCTCGTTCAGCCCAATGACGGCAATGAGCCGGCCGGCGCTGTAAATAAAGCTGTTGCGTGTGTCCAGCGCCTCCACGTCCCCCGCCAGCACATTCCCCTGCTCGTCCGCCGGCAGGATGTCCAGCAGGGCCGCCCAGCTCCCGATATCGCTCCAGCCAATATCCACCGGGATGACCACCACGTCGCGGGCATGCTCCATCACGCCAAAGTCAATGGTCTGTGCCTGGATGGCCGGCCAGACCCTCTGGAGCGTCTCCTCCTGCGCCGGCGTGCCCCAGGCGTCCACGATCTCCTGGAGCTGGGCGTACAGGACCGGCATCTGGCGCGCCATCTCCGCCAGGATAGCCTCCACCCGCCAGATGAACATGCCGCTGTTCCACACGTAGCGGCCGGAGGTGATGAATTCCTGGGCGGTCAGCCGGTCCGGCTTCTCGGTGAAGCGCACCACCCGATAGGCCCCGAACCCATCCACATGATACAGCAGTTCCCCCTGCTCGATATAGCCGTATCCCGTCTCGGGGTAACGCGGTTCAATGCCGAGGGTGACCAGATGGCCCTTTTGAGCGACTTGCACGGCGGCGGAAAGGGCGCGTACGAACTGCTCGCGCCGGCGGATGAGGTGATCGGCTGTCAGGACCACCATCACGGCCTCGGGGTCCTGCCGGCGCAGTAACATGGCGGCCAGCCCGATGGCCGGCGCCGTGCCCCGCCCCATGATCTCCCCAATGAGGTTATGCTCCGGCAGGGCCGGCACCTGCTCGCGCACCAGCGGCAGATAGGAACGGTTGGTGATGACCCAGATGCGCTCGTAAGGGAAAAGGGGCAGGATGCGGTCAACCGCCTCCTGCAGCATGGTGCGGGGGCCGGTGATG
>JACIWP010000212.1:1155-5318 GCA_014360855.1 Anaerolineae bacterium | reverse complement strand
CCGAGCACAAAGACCTCGTTCTTCCCCACCTGCGCCGGCCCCCAGCGGGCCGCCGGCGCCGGGATGGTCTGCCACTCCTCCGCCAGCGGCTCTCCGTTGATGAACACCCGCCCATCGCGCAGTTCCACCACCTCCCCCGGCAGGCCGATCACCCGCTTGATATAAATCTGTCCGACCATGTTGGGAGGGTTGAAGACGATAATGTCGCCTCGCTGTGGGCGCTCGAACAGCGTATAGCCTATCTTGTCAATCAGCAGGAACTGCCCCTCCTGGATGGTGGGCACCATACTGTGCCCCACCACCCGGTAATTCATCACGAAAGCGCGCACGACAAGGAAGATCACCAGCGCCAGGCCGATGGTTTCCAAGACCTCGCGGAGGAGGCTTTTCGCCGGCTGAGCGGCCTGCGCGTCCGATGAAATCGCCTGCTGTGGTGGAAGGTCCTCCGGCTGGTTCGGCGTGGTCAAGGATGAGCCTCCTGTGACTGTGGGGATCATGCCCCGCCGTGATGGCGCCCATTATATGCCGGCAGGTCAGGGTTGTCAACGTGCCGGCGCGTCATTGTCCTGCGGCGGTTCCCCAGCTTGACCGCCAAATTCCATCAACTCGACAAACGCCTGCCGCACCCGATGGGCCAGCTCCGCATCCACCGGGATGACGAACTCGTAGGAATGCAGGCCGGCTACCCGAATGCGCCGGCTCCACAGCTCCGCCAGCACCTCGCGCAGTGGGCTTTCCGCGCGGTGTACGCCGCCGGCGCCGCCCATTTGCTCGGTCATCTCATCCTCCCTTGGCTTTGTGCTCTCCTGATCATCTTGCCCCACACACCATTATAACCGGAATGCAGGCGCTGCTCAACCATCCCCAGCCGGGTCGGATTTAGGCTCATTCGACCACAAGCATATTTGACAAAAAATTCGTGGAGGTATATATTCACTCCGGTGCATGCAATTGTCATATAGTTCGGCATGTCACAATCCGCATACCCAATCTATTCATCAGGAGAGAACAAACATGAAGATCGCACTGGTTTCCGATGACGGCATCACGATCAGCCAGCATTTCGGCAGGGCCCCATTTTATGTGGTAGTGACTATCGAGAACGGCCAGATAGTGGGGCGGGAGATGCGCGATAAGCTCGGCCATGCGCAGTTCGCCGGCCAACACGGCCATGAGGAGCACAGCCACGCCGCCGGCCAGGGACATGGCTTCGACCGCGCTTCCCAGGACCGGCACAGCCGCATGGCCGCCGCCATCGCCGACTGCCAGGTGCTCATCGCCCGCGGCATGGGCGCCGGCGCGTATGAAAGCATGCGCCAGGCCGGCATCCGCCCCATCATCACCGATATCCCCACGATTGATGAGGCGGTGCGCGCCTTCATCGAAGGCCGGCTCACCGACCACCCCGAATGGCTGCACTAACGCACTCCTTCCATAATTTAAGTTGGAGAATCATCCATGCACCCAACCATCCTTCTGCTCGCCAAAGTCCTCCTGGCCAGCCTCATTGTCGGCTTCGTCACCGCCTCCATCCAATCCTGGGTGGACCGTTTCTTCCTGGTGATCCTGTTGACTGGGCTGGTGGGCCTGCCCATTGCGCGTTCCATCATCGTGAACCTGATGGTGGTTGCGTTGGCATCCCTGATGATGACCCTGCGCCAAAGCAGTGTGTTGACATCTGTGCGGGAAGATTGGGCCATGCTCATCATTCCCGCAGTCCTGGGAGGAGCGCTGGGCCGGCTCATCGGGCTTCAGGCACCAGCTCCAGTTCTCCTGTTTATTCTCGGCATTTATGCCATCCTGGCCGGCGCGCGCATGGCCTTTATCAAACCCCTCCCGGGACGCGATGACCATCCACATCCTGCATGGATGGCCGCGGTAGCCCTGGGGTTCGGGGGCATCACTGGCCTGCTCTCCGCCGGCGGAAAGCCCTTCACCATCCCCATCTACAACTGGATCATGGGGCATCACCCCCGACGCGCCTATGCCATGGCCTCGGTGGGCGTCACGGCGGCCGCCTGGTCAGCCATTGGCACGCAGGTAGCGACCGGCGCAGTCATCTCGCCGGCCGATCTTGGCCTGGCGATCTATGCCTTCATCCTGATCACGTTGACCGCTTGGATGGTACAGCGCTTTTGGACGCCTCGTCTGAATCAGGTGGTGACGTGGATCATTTCCCCGTTGTTGGTCCTGGTAGGCATTCGCTTTCTCTTGGTAGCCATACCCCACTTGTAACCCCGATTGGGGGAAGGAGGAAAAATGGCTGGTCAGCAGTCGAGCAGTTGGTGGAAGAGCCAGATCCCTACGTTGGCGTTGCTGGTCATCATCGTAGCCCTGGCTATCTGGTCCATTGTCAGCGGCATCGGCGTCGCTCCACAAGTGGGACGCATGACCGTTACGCGGGGTATCGTGCTGGCCATCGTCGGCCTGGGCGCCGGCCTCCTCGGCGGCCTCATCGGCACCGGCGGATGCAGTGTCATGCTCCCCGTCATCCACTTCTGGATGGGCTATGCCGCGCCGATCGCGGTGGGCACCACCCTCTTCGCCGTCATCTTTACCGCAATCTCAGGTGCCTATGGGCACCTTCTGCGCCGAAACGTCGACCTGCGCGCCTTCCTTTGGCTGGGCGGAGGAGGTATCCTGGGTGTCCTGCTTGGCTCCTGGTTGTTCACCCTGCTCTCGGCTCATACCGCACTGCTGGGCTTAGTTCTGGGCGCCATTTTTCTATGGCCGGCGATCCGCATGATCTATGAGGGCATTGTCCAGCGCGCTCTGCCCACGCGCGAGGGGAACGTGATCCCGGGAGCCGGCTGGGGAATGGGGCTCTTCGGCTTTATCGTGGGCATCGCCACGGGGGTCGCCGGCCTCGGAGGAGGCTATGCCCTGGTGCCCGGCATAATTTACCTCTTCCAGGCGCCCGTGTACATCACCATGGGCACGTCGTTAGCCACCATGATCCCGCTGGCTGTCGTGGGCGGTGCCATTAAGCTGGCCCAGGGATTCGTGGATTTGCCCACGGGATTGGTGTTGGCCGCCGGCACCATCATCGGCGCCCAGATCGGTGCGGCCATCATCAAGCGCTTCAAGCCGGCCACCCTGAAGCTGATCTTCGGCCTCTATTTTCTCTACGTCGCCGTCAAATTCATTACCGGCTACTTCGGCATTGCCATCTGGTAAGTGAACCCCCCAGCATATCCCTCGGACAGGCCGTGGGGGGACCACTTGCGGGCCCTTCATGGCCTGTCTGCTACATCTGAGCATCCCATGCCAGAACACTGATTTGTGGCAAATTTGACAATCCCCTTTCCTGATATTATAATATATTCGTATTTTCTAATATGCAAAACATGCGATAAGAATGCGATCGCCCGTTCAGTGAACGGACTGCGCGGGCAAGCGAACAACGCGGAACGCGGAGATACACCATGCGGCTCACAGCACAACAACGGGAGAGAAGGCTTCGAGGATTATGCCCGTGCGGGACGCACGCCGGCCAAAAGCGTCCGCCGCCGGCCTCCCCACCGTCCTCATCCACATGACTGTTTTCACGTATGGCAAATAGCACATGGGAGGATAAGACTATGGCGCAAAATTGGTACCCTATCATCAACACGGAGCTGTGCAACAATTGCGGTACATGTGTACAGTTCTGCCCCCACAACGTGTTCGAGTCAGACCACCAGCATCCGCTGGTGGTACGGCCCGAAAACTGCGTGGAATTCTGTCGGGGCTGTGCCAAAGCCTGCCCGATGGAAGCCATCACCTATTTCGGTGATCAATAATCATCCTATCGCACCAGGAGGCAACAATGGGTAAAAAAGGATTACTGCTGTGCGTATGTCAAGGGACCTGTCCCTCGTTCCAACAAATGAATATCTTTGAAGTGGGCAACGCTATCCGCCGGGAAAAGCTGGTGGATTACATCGCCATCCATCCCCAGCTTTGCGCCACTGACGGTGATGCTTTCCTCGCGACGCTTCTGCAGGGAAACACCACCGACGAGCTGTACGTCGCCGCGTGTGATCCCACCATGCAGGTCAAGATGTATCGCGATGCCATAGCCAGCGCCGGCTTCGACCCCAGTCGGCTGAAAGGGGTGGATATCCGCAACATGACTACTGAACAGGCGGTGCAGGCCATCAAACAGTTGATCACTGGCTAAT
>JACIWP010000212.1:0-1145 GCA_014360855.1 Anaerolineae bacterium | reverse complement strand
AATAGCACGCTTCCCATCGACCCCGGGGCGCCTTCCGGCGCCCCGGCTTTTTTATCGCCGGCGCTCTCCGCCGGCAGAACGCGCGCTCCGCGCCCCTATTTGCATTCTTGCATGGCCTGTTGTATTATATGGCTGATACCGAACGGAACAGCGATCTTATACGGGTCGAACCGGAGGCGTTTTGCATGAAGGTCATCTTGACCAAAGATGTCAGCGGCCTGGGCAAAGCCGGCGCCATCGTCAACGTGTCCGAGGGCTACGGCCGCAACTACCTTATCCGCAACGGGCTGGCCCTGCCGGCCACGGAAAGCGCCCTCAAACAAGCGCAACAGCTCCAACAGGCGCGCGCCAAAAAAGAGAAGCGCCTGTACACCGAGGCTTCGGAACTGGCCAATGCCCTGAATCAGCTCACCCTGGTGTTCAAAGCCCGCGTCGGCGCCAAAGACCGCCTCTACGGCTCCATCACCTCCGCCGACATCGCCGAACAAATCACCGACCGCCTCCACACCGAGATAGATAAGCGCAAGATCATGCTGGAACAGCCCATCCGGGAGCTGGGAACCCACAAAGTGACGGTGAAGTTGATGCCCAATGTCACCGCCGAGGTGACGGTAGTAGTGGAAAAAGAAGAAGAAGGAGAGTAAGGGGCATATCCTCAGGGAACGGGCCCACCGCCTCCTGAGCGGCTGCCCCGTCCGACCATGGCCGCAGAAAATGATCATCTAACGTGGTTTATCGTCCAGCACATCGCCGAGAACGTGTTATGCCAGCACTGCCAGAGTCACTTCTCCCCTGATGCCATTGACATCATCAGCCGGCGGGAACACGCCTGGTTTGCTCGCGCCATCTGCGATGTATGCGGCACCGAAAGCCTCATCATGGTCGTGCTGGAAGAGCCAACCGACCAATTTGAGGACGAGCCGGAGGTGGAAATCGAGGTGCTGTTCGACGACCCGCCCGAACCGCGCCGGCGCGAGCCGGCCTCCCCCGGCCCCATTACCCAGCGCGAGATTGACGAACTGCGGGAGTTCCTGGCCACGTATCACGGCAACCTCACCGAGTTTTTCGACGACGTGGATTTTTGAAAGAATATGGAATTTTGAAGCCGGCCGATTTGACATTTCCCGCGAGTGGGAGTATGATTG
>JACIWP010000211.1 GCA_014360855.1 Anaerolineae bacterium | reverse complement strand
CCGATCTGCCGGAGACGCGCGCGGCCGCCGACAGCCTGGGGCTGGAGACGAGCATCCGGCCGGCCAGCCGTCCCCCCGCGCCCTCCCGCGAGGAGCCGGCGGCGGAGGAGAAGGAGCCGGCCGGCGGGTGGGTGGCCAGCGAGGGACTGCTGGTGCGGCGCACCTTGCGGAGCGGCGCCTCGCTGGTGCATCGGGGGCATATTGTGGTGGTGGGGGATGTGAATCCCGGCGCGGAGGTGATCGCCGGCGGGGACATCGTCATTTGGGGGACCCTGCGCGGGATGGCCCATGCCGGCGCCGGCGGCGATGAAGGAGCGGTCATCTGCGCCCTGCGCTTTCGGCCGGAGCAGGTGCGCATCGCCGATGTGGTCGCGACCCATGTGCAGGAGCCGGCGGTTTCCGCCGGCATGCCGCATATGGCCGCCCTGCGCGATAGACAGATTGTGCTGGAGCCCTGGATAGAGGGCATCGGGGCAACGGGCCGGCATCCGAAAGATGTTTCCAAGCGCTGGTCGGGGTTCTGGCGCTGGCTGCGCCGGCACTGATGATGGGACGCGTTTCCACCAGAATGGAGGCCATGCCATATGGGAGGCAAGATCATCACCATTACTTCGGGCAAGGGCGGTGTGGGGAAAACCACCACCACCGCCAATATCGGTGTGGGGCTGGCTCTTCTGGGCAAGAGCGTGGTCTGCGTGGACACCGACATCGGCCTGCGCAACCTTGACCTGGTCATGGGGCTGGACAACCGCATCGTCTATGACCTGGTGGACGTGGTGGAGGGGCGCTGTCGGCTGAAGCAGGCGCTGGTGCGGGACCGGCACCTGTCCGAGCTGTATCTGCTGCCGGCGGCCCAGACGCGCGACAAAACCGCCGTCTCCGCGGCGCAAATACAGGCGCTGTGCGATGAACTGCGCAAGGAGTTTGATTTCATCCTGCTGGACTCGCCGGCCGGCATCGAGACCGGCTTTCACAACGCGCTGGCGCCGGCGGATGAGGTCATCATCGTCACCACGCCGGATGTCTCGGCGGTGCGGGATGCCGACCGGGCCATCGGGTTTGTGGAGGCGCAGGAGAAGGGGCCGGCGCGGCTGATTATCAACCGCATCAAGTCGGACCTGGTGCGCAAGGGCGAGATGCTCACTATCGAGGACGTGGTGGAACTCCTGGCGATCGAGCTGATCGGCATCGTGCCGGAGGATGAGACCATCATCATGTCCACCAACCGCGGCACGCCGGCGGCGATGGACCGCAAGTCGCTGGCCGGCCAGGCTTTCCGCAACATTGCCAAACGCCTCACCGGTCAGGAGGTGCCGTTCATGCCTCTGCCGTCCAACGACGGATGGCTGAAGCGGCTGACGCGCTTCGTCCGCCCTGCTTCTTCGTGAGAGCGGATCACCGTCCAGGCGAGGGGAAAGCGAATCGATGGCCGAAGGCACCGCCAGGGGTTCAGAAGGGAGAGAAAACATGGGAATCTTGGACAAGCTGACAGGCCGCCGCGAACCTTCCAGCCGCACCGTGGCGAAAGAGCGGCTCCAACTGGTGCTGGTGCAGGACCGGGTACAGCTCTCGCCCCATGTGCTCCAGGCCCTGAAGGATGACCTGATTGACACCATCTCCCGCTACGTGGACATTGACCGGGAGGCAGTGGAGATCACCATTTCCCAGAATCAGCGAGAAAGCTGGCTGGTGGCGAATATCCCGCTGTCCCGCGGGCGCGCCGGCTCGCGCCGCTGATCGAATGGTTTGAGGGGATATGCGCAAGGTAAATTGGCGCCACTTTGACCTGCTGTTACTGCTGGCGACCGCTCTGCTGGTCGGGTACGGCGTGCTGATGATATCCAGCGCCGTGTCGGATTCGCCCGGCCTGCAAGAACTTCCGCGGCGCCAGGCGGTATATGCCGGCATCGGCGCGGCGCTGATGCTGGGAGTCACGCTCATTGACTACCGCCATCTGCGCGATTTCCGCTATCCGATGTACTTCCTGGCTCTGGGACTGCTGATGCTGGTGCTGGCGGTGGGCGAGGAGAGCTACGGTGCCCAGCGCTGGGTCAATCTGCGCTTCTTCCCCATCCAGCCGGCGGAAATCGCCAAGATACTGCTGGTCATCTTCCTGGCGGCGTACTTCGACGGCCGGCAGGAGGAGATCACCTCGTTCCGCACGTTTGTTGTGTCGCTGTTGTTTGTCCTGCCGGCGGTGGCGCTCATCATGGCCCAGCCCAACCTGAGCACGGCTGTTTCCCTGCTGGTGCTGTGGGGGGTGATGGCCTTCGTGGCCGGCGTGCGCCTGCGCTATCTGGTCGGACTGCTGATGGCCGGCGTGCTGGCCTCGCCGGCGCTGTGGGCGCTCCTGGCAGACTATCAGCGTCAGCGCATCCTCATCTTCCTGAATCCATCCAGCGACACCATGGCCAACTACAACGTGTGGCAGGCCATGATCGGTATCGGATCGGGGGGCCTGCTGGGCAAGGGGTTCGCCATGGGCAGTCAAAGCCAACTGCGCTTCCTGCGGGTGCGCTGGTCGGATTTCATCTTCGCGGTCATCGGCGAAGAGCTGGGCTTTATCGGGGTCCTGATCCTCGTGGCATTACTGCTGGTGGTAGTACTGCGGTTACTGCGCGGCGCCGTACGGGCGCGCGATATGATGGGGCAGTTGATCGCGGTGGGTGTGGCGACGCTCATCCTGTTTCAGAGCGTGGTGAATATCGGGATGAACATCGGGATGCTGCCGGCCACCGGCGTGCCGCTCCCCTTTGTCAGCAGTGGCGGCAGTTCGCTCATCGCTTTCCTGATGGCAGAGGGGCTGGTGCAGAGCGTCAACCTGCGCCGGCTGAAGGTCGAATATCCCCTGGCCAGCCGGGTCGGGGGTTCCATACCATAAATCTGATACTGGAGGAACAGGGATACCATGTCATCGGTACCGGTACGCGTGCGCTTTGCCCCCAGCCCCACCGGCTATCTGCATGTGGGCGGGGCGCGCACCGCATTGTTTAACTGGCTGTTCGCGCGCCGGCATAACGGCGTCTTCATCTTGCGCATCGAGGACACCGACCGCACCCGCTATCAGGAGGACGCGCTGGAGGACCTGATGGCGATGCTGCGCTGGCTCGGCCTGGATTGGGACGAAGGGCCGGATGTCGGCGGCCCCTACGGCCCCTATTTCCAGTCCCAGCGCCTGCATATTTACCAGGAATATGCGGAGAAACTGGTGCGCGAGGGCCATGCCTATTACTGCTACTGTTCGCCGGAGCGCCTGGAGGCCATGCGGGAGGAACAGCGCCGGCGCGGCGAGCCTCCCGGCTACGACCGTCACTGCCGCTATCTCACCGCCAAACAACGCGCCGAATATGAGGCCCAGGGCATCAAGCCGGTCATCCGGCTGGCCGTGCCGCTGGAAGGACAGACCTCATTCACCGATGTCATCCGCGGCACCATCACGGTGGACAACAGCAGTCTGGACGACCTGATCCTGCTGAAGTCGGACGGCTATCCCACCTATCACCTGGCCAATGTCATTGACGACCATCTGATGCGCATCAGCCATATCATGCGGGCCGACGAGTGGCTCCCCAGCGTGCCCAAGCATGTCCTGCTGTATCAGGCGTTCGGCTGGGAGCCGCCGGTCTTCGCCCATCTGCCGGTCATCCTGGATCCGAGCGGGCAGGGCAAGATGAGCAAGCGCCGGCAAAGGGTCGGGGACAAGGAGCATTACGTGCTGGTGCGGGAGTTCAAGGAGGCCGGCTATCTGCCGGAGGCCATGTTCAACTTCCTCACCCTGGTCGGCTGGTCGCTGGACGACAAGACGCAGATCATGCCGAAGGAGGTGGCCATCCAGCACTTCGACCTGGACCGCATCAATAAGGCGCCGGCCGCCTTCTCGTACGAGAAACTGGAGTGGATGAACGGCTACTACATCCGTCAGCTCTCGCCCGATGAGCTGGCGGAGCGGCTGGTGCCCTTCCTGGCCAGGGGCCTGGGCATGAGCGAAGAGGAGGTGCGCCGCCGGCCGGAAACCCGCCTGCTCGCCCCGCTGGTGCAGGAGCGCATCAAGGTGTTGAGCGAGGCGGTGGAGATGATGGATTTCGCCTTCCGCGAGCGGCTGGACTATCCGGCGAAAAGCCTCATCGGCGAGAAGATGAGCGCCGAGGCATCGCTGGAGGCGCTGAAGCGCGCCCGGCAGGCTGTGGCGGCGCTGGAAGCGTTCGACGCGCCGGCCATCGAGGCCGCCCTGCGCCCGCTGGTGGAGGAGCTGGGCGTCAAAGCGCGCCAGCTTTTCGGCATTATCCGCATTGCCATCACCGGCAAACCGGTGTCGCCCCCGCTGTTCGAGTCCATGGCGGTTTTGGGTAAGGAGCGTTGTCTGCGCCGGCTGGACGAGGCCATCGAGCGGCTGGGCCGGTTGGTGGGACAGGCCGGCTGATATATGGCCCTTACGGAGGCGGTGGAGATGACGTCTGACAACGTACAGGCGGTGTTCTTCGACCTTGGCTATACCCTGATGTACTTCGACCCTCCCGTGGAAGAGCTGACCCTGCAGGCACTGCGGGAGGCCGGCCTCCTCGTTGGGCCGGAACAGGTCCTGCCGGCGCTGGGCCAGGTCTGGAAAGCCTACGCGCTGGAAGGCATCCAGAAACCCTTCCCTCCCACGCCGGAGTATGATGCGGCCCGCGAGCTGGAGATGGAGCGCCAGCTCCTGCGCCATCTGGGGTACGAGGACGAGGAAATCCGCCGGCGCTATCACGAGCGGCTGGAAGCGCTCTTCACCCAGCCGGGTGTCATGCGGCTGTACGATGACGTCCTGCCGGCCCTGGAAAGGCTCAAAGCGCAGGGCTACCGCCTGGGCATCATCTCCAACTGGAGCTGGAACCTGGTGGAGCGCTGTCGACACCTGGGCATTGACGGATATTTCGATACCATCACCGCCTCGGCCTACGTGGGTTATAGCAAGCCGCACCCGGCCATCTTTCAACACGCGCTGGCGCAGGTGGGGATTCCGCCGGCCGCGGCCGTGCATGTGGGCGATCAGTATGAGGCGGATGTGCGCGGGGCGCAGGCCGCCGGCATGACCGGCATCCTGCTGGACCGCACGGGGAAGGTGCCGGCCGCGTCCTGCCCGGTCATCCGCGGTCTGGAGGAACTGCTGGGCTGGCTGGAGGGAAAAGGGGCAAGCCGCTAGGGGTTCCCGCCGGCGCTCCGCCGGTGCACGACTAACAGCCATCCCGTTTGGATCGTAATCGTCGCTTCTGGCCCCAGCATGACGTTGCTCACGCCGCGGCTGGGGCCCATATACAGCGGCTCCCCCCGCAGGGGATATTCCAGCCCGCTGGTGACGATGCCCTCCACCACCGGGGACAGGGGGA
>JACIWP010000210.1 GCA_014360855.1 Anaerolineae bacterium | reverse complement strand
CGTCTGATCGCCCCGGCGCGGGGTGGAAACCTGTCGGCCGCAGGAGCAGGATGACTGTTGATCGGGAGGCTGGGAGCACAGGGCGGCGTTATCGGGGGAGTGCAGAGCGGGCCGGCACGCCGCGGAAGGTCTGGGCATGTTGAAAAAGCGGTATCGTCTGCGCGGCAGTGCCCGTTTTGCGGAGGTGCGGGAAAAGGGAAAAAGCGTGGCCCATCCCCTGGCGGTTCTCATCGCTCTGCCGAATGATCTGCCGTACAGCCGGTTTGGCTTTTCCGTCAGCCGGCGCCTCGGCAAGGCCGTCAAACGGAACCGGGCGAAACGATTACTGCGGGAGGCGGTGCGCCTGCAGTTATCCAATTTTGCCCCAGGCTACGATGTCATCCTCATCGCACGAGCTCCCCTGCGCGATGCCAAATTTGCCGCGGTGTACGAGGCGGTGGGACAACTGGCGCGGCGCGCCGGCATTTGGCAGTCCATCCAGCCTCCACAGGCGGCCGAACCAGCCGTCGGGCCGGCGGATTCCCATCCGCACGCAGAAGAAGTGAAAGATGAAGATCGTTGCTCTTTGGCTCATCAAATTGTATCAAATGACGATATCCCGACTGCTTCCCCCTAGCTGTCGTTTTTATCCGACCTGCTCGCATTACACCTACCAGGCGATCGATAAATACGGCTTGCTGAAAGGGGGATGGCTGGGCGTACGGCGCCTTTTGCGCTGTCATCCGTTCCACCCTGGGGGATATGACCCGGTGCCGTAAGGGGCCGGCATGTTCGCGGCCGGCGGTTATGCATCGCGCAGAGAAATGGTATCCGCTATCGGAGCAGGAGGAGCTTCCATTGAAACATCGCATTCCATGGGGCGTGGGGGTACTGGTACCCCTGCTGTTGGCATTCCTTTTCATCGGGGCAGGGTGCAGTGGCGGCGCCAGCGCAACCCCGCCGCCCATCTGGCCCGGCCTGGCATATGCCGATAATGTGCTGTATCTGACGGGCCTGGATGGGCATGTGTGGGCACTGGATGCCCAGCGGGGCGGCCAGGAACTGTGGCGGGTGCCGCCGGCCGACAGCAAGGAGCCGGCCCAATTCCACGGCGAGCCGGCCGTGGCCGGCGACCTGTTGCTGGTCGGCACCTCCGCCCAAGGGCTGTATGCCCTGGACCGGGCGAGCGGCCAGACGCGCTGGACCATTTCCACCGCCAATAAAGCGGTGCTGGCCCGCCCGCTGGTGGCGGATGGCGTAGCCTATTTCGGCGGGGAAGACAAAAAACTGCGGGCCGTGGAGGTGAACAGCGGCCGCGTGCTATGGGAATTCCCGACAGAGGGGTGGATTTGGGCGTCGCCGGCCCTGGCCGACGGCCGGCTGTACCTCGGCGCCATGGACCACCGCCTCTACTGCCTGGATGCAGATTCGGGGCAGAAGCTCTGGCAGTTTGAGGCCGGCGGCGCTATCGCCGGCACGCCGGCGGTGGGCGAGGGCATGGTCTTCTTCGGCTCCTTCGACAGCTCCCTCTATGCCCTGGATGCCGTCAGCGGAGAGCAAAAGTGGTCCTTCAAAACCGATGGCTGGATCTGGGGCGGGCCGCTTCTGCATGAAGGGGTGGTCTACTTCGGCGCCACGGACCATAACGTCTATGCGCTGGATGCGGGAACCGGCGCCCTGCGCTGGAAGTTCACCGCCGGCGACCTGGTGCGCGCCACGCCGCTGTATCACGAAGGGACGCTGTATGTCGCCAGCCGGGATGGCCGGCTGTATGCCCTGGACCCGCAGACCGGCCAGCAAAAATGGAGCTTCTCCACCGATGATCCCAAGGCCGGCCAACTGCTCAGCGAACCGGTGGCCGCCGACGATACCATTTACGTCGCCATCATGAACGGTCGCGTCGCGGCGCTGGATGCCGCCAGCGGCGTACAGCGCTGGCTGGCGAACCCTGCCCAGACCAAGTAAATTTTCTCACACCGGGGGAGACCCCAGGAGGTAGTGCACACGTGGGTCAGATTTGGACACAATTCTTTCTTCAGCCGATGCTGAACGGCCTGTTGCTGCTCTACGGAGCGCTCGGGCAGAACTTCGCCGCGGCCATCGCTGTGTTCACCATCATTATCCGCCTGCTCACCCTGCCGCTGAGCCTGCCCCAGCAGAGATCCGCCAAGAAGATGCAGGAATTACAGCCCAAGCTCCAGGAACTGCAGAAGAAATACAAGGACGACAAGGAGAAGCTGGCGCAGGCCCAGATGGAGCTGTACCGCGAGGCCGGCGTCAACCCGTTGGGCGGGTGTCTGCCGCTCCTCATCCAGTTCCCCATCTGGATCGGCCTGTATCAGTCCATCGCCCAGACGCTGGCGGCCGGCCCGCTTCAACTGCTGAACCTTTCCAATAATATCTACAAGAGCTTGCCATGGCTCTCCTCGCTGGTGCCGGTGAAGAACACCTTCCTCTGGCTGGACCTGGGCAAGCCGGACCCGCTCTACATCCTGCCGGTGCTGGTGGTGGCCACGACCTGGTTCCAGCAGAAAGTGATGTCGCCGCCCTCCTCCGACCCACAGTCGGCGTCCATGAACCAGAGCATGCAGGTGATGTTCCCCCTGATGCTGGGCTTTTTCAGCTTACAGTTCCCCTCCGGGCTGGCGCTCTATTTCGTCGTGTCCAACATTGTGGGCATCGTCATCCAGTACTTCACGCCGGGTTGGGTGGGCGTGTCGTTCGGGAAACGGGGGGCGCCGCCGGCCAAGGCCGTGACCAGCAAAGCGCCGGCCAGCAGTGCGCCCACCGCCTCCGCTCCTGTGGATGCACAGCCTGCCGAGGGACAAACCGCTAAGAAAGGGCAACAGTATGGAAAGAAGAGGAGAAAGCGTCGAGGTTAGAGGAAAAACCGTTGAGGAGGCGATTGCCGCCGGCCTGGCCCAGTTGGGGCTGAGCCGGGACCAGGTGGAGGTGGAAATCCTGAGCCACGGCAGTCGCGGCCTGCTGGGCATCGGCGCCGAAGATGCCCGGGTGCGCCTGGCGCCGCGGGTGGAAGCCGCCCCTGCCGAAGCGCAGGAACAGGTTCTTTCGGAGGAATATTGGGAAGGGCCGGAGGTAGAAGAGGAAGAGGCCGGGGCCGAGGTCACCAAAGCGCCGGCGCTCTCCCCCAAAGAGGTGGAGCGCATCGCCCGCGACGCCCTACAGGGCATCCTCCAGCGCATGTCCATCCAGGCGCGCATCGTCTCCAAGCCCCCGACGGAGTTTATGCTGGAGGGGGATAACCCGCCGCCGGTGGTGCTGGACATCCAGGGCCGGGACCTGGGGATGCTGATCGGCCGGCGCGGCGAGACCCTGGGCGCTCTCCAGTTCCTGGTGCGGCTGATTGTCAATCACCGTACGCGCCGCTGGTACAATATCGTGATTGATGTGCAGGGCTACAAGGAGCGGCGCGAACAGCAGTTGCGCCGGCTGGCCGAACGCATGGCCGAGCAGGTGGTGGCGACCCGCCGCTCAGTGGTGCTGGAAGCCATGCCGCCGTACGAGCGGCGCATCGTGCACCTCGCCCTGCGCGATCACCCCCAGGTGACCACGCACAGCATCGGCGAAGGGGATAACCGCAAGGTGATGATTCACCTGCGGCAGTGAGGAGCAGCACGAAAGCCCGCCCGAGCCATTCGGGCGGGCTTTTTCATTCCGCTGGGGGCGGCGCGGTCTGGGCGCGCAGTTTGGCGTGCAGGGCTTCCTTCAGCTCGGCCAGCCGGCGCTGATATGCGGCGCTGGTGATGATGCCCGTGGTCATGATGTAGGCGTTCTCGCCGTTGTCGGAATAATAGTGCCGGCGCTCCCCCACCACCTCGAAGCCGTACTTGCGGTACAGCTTCTGCGCCCGCAGGTTGCTCACCCGTACCTCCAGCGTCACCACCACCAAGCCCAGCTCCACCGCACGATCGATGACCGTTACCAACAGCAGTTCCCCCAGCCCGCGCCCGCGCCACTCCGGGGCCACCGCGATATTGGCCAGGTGCGCCTCGTCCACCAGCGCCCAGAAGCCGGCGTATCCCAGCACCGGCCCGGACGGTGAGGGGGAGGGCGGGGCAGTGCGCAGGAGCCGGTTCAGCCAGGAAGCCGGCTTCGGCTCCCCTGCTTCCTGCGCCGGCCGCGGGGTCACGACGAAATAATGCGCGTGCCGGTTGTGCAGGAGGTCATACTCAAAGGCGGAGGCCGGCCAGGGGGAGGTGAAACTCGACCGCTCGATGGGCATGACTTGCTCGATATCGGCCACCTGCATGGGCCGCACCAGGTACGGGATATCGGTCCAATCCAACGGCGTATCCCTCATGGCGAGTCGCCGGCCGTGTGCAGGTAAATGGGCGACAGGCTGGCCAGGTCGTCGCCCTGACCGGAGGCCAGCGCCGGCCAGGCCATTTCCGCCAGCACCGCCGCTCGCCGCACCGACTGCGCCGGCGTGGCGATCACGGCGCGCTTCCCCAGCGCGGACTGCACCGCCTGCCGGGCTTCCTCATCCAGCTCCCCGCAGAAAATCGTCCGGCCTTCCGCCAGCGCCGGCAGTCTGTCCGGCGTGACAAGCTGGAAATCTCCCTGCCGGCTCCACTGTCCGTCCACACTGCGGTACACCGCGGCGCAGAAGCGCCCGCGGCCGGCGTGCACCACCGCGCACACCGGCAGGTCACTGCCGGCGAAAGGCTGGGCCACCACGTCCAGGGTGGGGATACCCTTGATGGGGATCCCCAGCGCCAGGCACAACCCCTTGGCAACGCTCAGCCCGATGCGCATGCCGGTGAAGGAGCCTGGGCCGATGGCCACCGCCACCCCGCGGAGGCGCGCCGGCTCCAGCCGCAGTAAGCGGAACATGTCCACAATGTTGGGCATCAGCTCGACGGTGTGGTTGTAATCCGAGAACCAGGTGCGCTCCGCCCAGACCTGGTGCGCGTCATAGAGCGCGATGCTGGCATTGCGGGTGGCGGTGTCAATGGCTAACAGCATGAGGCTGACCCCCGAAACGCGGTGTCAAGAGCGGCCGGCCGGCGCCGATGACGCCGGCGCATGTCCGATGACTACACTCCGATAGGCGGTCAATAATTCCCTGGAGCGTTCGCCGCCGGCGCGCAGTAGAACGCCGCGCTTATAATCGTCAATGAAACGCATTTCCACCGTCAGACGGTCCGCCGGCAGGATGGGTTCGGCGCGCTCCGACCACTCGATGACGCAGACGCCGTCCCCATAGAGATACTCCTCGATGCCGATGGCCAGGGATTCGGCCACCGCGTCGCCCAGGCGGTAGAAGTCAATGTGGAAGAGCTTGAGGCCGGCCGGCGACGTGTACTCCCACACCAGGGTGAAGGAAGGACTGCGCACCGGCCCTTCCACCTGAAGCCCCTGGGCGATGCCCTGAACAAAGCGCGTTTTCCCGACCCCCAGCTCGCCGCGCAGGCAA
>JACIWP010000209.1 GCA_014360855.1 Anaerolineae bacterium | reverse complement strand
GTCCTCGTGCCGGCCGTAGGTGGACTTCTGGTCGGCCCGCTCATCTATTTCTTCGCGCGCGAAGCCAAGGGCCACGGGGTGCCGGAAGTGATGGAGGCTGTGGCATTGCGCGGCGGGCGCATTCGCCCCATCGTGGCGGTCATCAAGTCGATCGCCTCCGCCATCACCATCGGAACAGGGGGGTCCGTCGGTAGCGAAGGCCCCATTGTCCAGGTTGGGGCTGCGCTGGGCTCTACCCTGGCCCAAATCATGAAGATGTCGACCATACAGGTGCGCACGTTGGTCGCGTGCGGCGCGGCAGCCGGCATCGCAGCAGTCTTCAACGCGCCCATCGCCGGCGTCATGTTCTCCCTGGAGATCATTCTGGGTGAGATCAACGCGCTCAGCTTTGGGATGGTGGTCATCTCGGCCGTCAGCTCCGCCATCATCGGGCGCATCGCTTTTGGAGAGATGCCGGCCTTTATCATTCCCACTTACACCATCCATTCGCTGTGGGAATTCGCCTTCTACGCCTTGCTGGGCGTCCTGGCCGGCATGGTGGCCGTGCCCTACACGCAGTTGATTTACAAGATGGAGGACATCTTCGACGCCATCAAAGCGATCCCCGAATGGGTCAAGCCGGCCATCGGCGGTGCGCTCCTGGGTGTGCTCGCCACCGCGTATTCGGTCGTCCCCGCCCTGCGGTTCGACCACATCCCCCAGGTCTTCGGAAACGGATACGGGATGATCGAGATGGCCCTGGCCGGCACCGGCCTCCCGCACATCCTGCTGACCTTGATCTTCCTGAAGATGATCGCCACCGCGCTGACCCTGGGTTCCGGCGCATCGGGCGGCGTCTTTGCGCCGGCGCTCTTCATCGGCGCGATGCTGGGCAATGCCTTCGGCCAGATCATGGCGATGCTCTTCCCGGGCATCCCCGCGCCGGCCGGCGCCTATGCTCTGGTGGGGATGGCCGCGGTGTTTGCCGGCTCCACCAGCGCCCCCATCACCGCGGTGCTCATCCTCTTCGAGATGACCGGCGATTATCACATCATTCTGCCGCTTATGCTCTCCGTGGTCATTGCCACGGTCATCGGCCGGCATCTGCTCAAAGGAGAGTCCATCTACACCATCAAGCTCTCCCGCCGCGGCGTGCGACTCTCCCAAGGGCGCGATGTAGACATCATGCAGGGGGTCCTGGTGAGCGAAGCCATGACCACCAATCCGGATACCGTCTCCACCACCATGACCCTCGGCGAACTGCTGGACGAGTTCAACCGCACCAAACACCACGGCTTCCCGGTGGTAGATGAAGAGGGCAACCTCTACGGCATCGTCACTCTGCAGGATGTGGAGCGCGCGCTGGACAAACACCTGCTGCTAGACACCCCTGTGGGACAAATTGCCACACGTGAGACGCTGGTCGCCTATCCGGATGAGCCGATGGCCGCGGCCCTGCGCCGCATGACCCTGCGAGGTGTGGGCCGGCTGCCGGTAGTCTCACGAGAGGATCCGCGCAAGCTGGTGGGCATCATCCGCCGCGCCGACATCCTGCGGGCATACAACCTGGCGTTGACCCGCCGGGCGGAGCTTCAGCATCGCGCCGCCCAGCTTTCCCTGCGCCGGCTGGACGGCACCGAGTTCATCGAGATCACAATTCCACCGGACAGCGGCTGTGTGGGGCGGACCATCCGCGAGCTGTCACAGACCCTGCCGGCGGATGCGGTGTTTGTCTCCATCCGGCGCAAGGACGGTCAGGTGGTCATCCCGCACGGCGATACCGTCATCCAGGCCGGCGACCGCATCACTTGTTTCGCCTCCAGCTCCGCGGCGCAGGCACTCCAGTCCTGTCTGATAAGGGGAGCCGCCAGCGGCGGGGAACAGCGGGACGTGCCGGCGTAACGCGGTCAGCGCCCCTTCACCTTGCCCCGCCGTTCCACCCTGTTCAATAATTTTGACAAAATTCCCATCCTCGATTATACAGCATATGTCATTTTTTGCATGGAAACGGAAGGTGTGTCATGGAGATACAACTGGCGCGGTTATATAAGGCCCTCGCCCACCCGGTGCGGCTGCAGATCCTGCACATCCTTGGAGAGGGCGAGGCCTGTGTCTGTCATCTCATCGCCATTTTGCGCCGGCCCCAGCCCTATATCTCCCAGCAGTTGGGCGTCCTGCGGGAAGCCGGCCTGGTGGAAGACCGGCGCGAGGGACAAACCGTGTTCTACCGGCTGACCTCGCCGAAAATCCAGGAACTCATCCGTCTGGGACAGGAACTGCTGAGGGAGCAGGGTATGCCGGCAGAACTTCCTGCGGTGCCCGAACCCCCTTTGGACGACTGCACTTGCCCAATCTGTGCGGCGCATTACCAGGTGATGCTTTGACGGATGCCGGCCCAGGCCGATATGGCCGAAAGAACTTGCCTTGATGTATGCATAAGATACAATATGCGAGAAAACGAAACAGCTCCCGCCGGCGGCATCGGAACGCCGTCCGCCGGGAGATCAGGCAGGAGGAGAGAGGATGGTGCGCGGGAGGATTCCATCCAGGTGGCTGGTCCAACAGATCAAACAGCGGGATCAAGCCCTGACCATCCGCTGGAGCATGGTGTGCCTGGGTTGATGAACCATCTTTCAGGGCCCATCAGGTTTGATGGGCAGGCCCGAGACGCCGGCGGACTTCACGCCGGTGGAGCTGTGGGAGAATGACCAACCCTTCGCCACGGCATACCTGGCGCCAGAGATATGGGAGAAGATCACCCCCGGCCAGGAGGAGCTGGTCTTTTACGTCTCCGAATACGGACGCTTTCGCATGAAACTGGAATGGGAATAAACATCGGAGAGCCATGGACGCACTGCGCAAAGTCTACATCGAGCCTACCAATGCCTGCAACCTGAACTGCCGCACGTGCATGCGCAACGTGTGGGATGAGCCTATTGGCTTCATGGAATGGGAGACCTACGAGGCATTGATCCGGGAGCTGGCCGGCTTCCCCACGGCCCAGACCGTCGCCTTCGCCGGCATCGGCGAACCGCTCCTGCATCCCCGCTTCTTGGATATGGTGCGCCTGGCCAAAGAGCATCACCTGCGGGTAGAACTCACCACCAATGCGCTGTTGCTCACCCGGGAGCTGGCCGGCGCCCTGCTGGAGCTGGGCCTGGACCAGATCATCGTCTCCATTGACGGCACCACCGCAGAGACCTTCGGCCAGGTGCGGCGCGGCGGCTCCCTCTCGAAGGTCGTGGAGAATATGCGCGCCTTCTACGAGCTGTCGGAGCCCAGCCCCCTGCCGCCGCTGACCATCGGCATCGAATTCGTGGCCATGCGGAGCAACATCCGCGAGCTTCCCCATCTCCATTCGCTCGCCAAGTATATCGGTGCTTCGTTGATTCTGATCACCAACGTACTGCCATATACCGAAGAAATGGTGTCGGAGACGCTGTACAATCTGCGGGCCACCGCGTTCCAGGGGAAGGGGTCGCCTTGGACACCGACCTGGGTTCTGCCCAAGATGGACCTGACGGAGGAGACGCTGGAGCCATTGTTGAGCGTCTTTCGCACGCAGGCGAACATCAGCTATCTGGACCTGGACCTGGGATCGCGCAACAGCTTCTGCCCCTTCGTGCAGGCCGGCGCGCTGGCGGTGGGCTGGCACGGTGGGGTCAGCCCCTGTCCGCCGCTGATGCATTCGTACACATGTTATGTGATGGGCCGCCGCAAGTACATCCGCCGCTGGGAGGTGGGGCGACTGCCGGCCCAATCCCTGCGGGAAATCTGGGAGATGCCGGCATACGTCTCCTTCCGCGAGCGCGTCCTGCATTTCGACTTTCCGCCCTGCGTGGACTGCGGATGTGACCTGGCGGAGACAAACGAAGAGGATTGTTTCGGAAACACCTTCCCCGTCTGTGGGGACTGCTTGTGGGCGCGCGGCATCATCCGCTGTGCCTAACCCTTCACTCCCAGGAGGACATTGGATCGAACCATGACCGTCGGAGCCTTTCTCGTACAGCTTGTACAAAGCGGCATGGGCAATCTGGCCGCCTACCTGGCGGCGCACGTACTGCTCTGCCTCCTGCCGGCCTTCTTTGTGGCCGGCGCGCTGGCCGCGTTGGTGCCCCAGCAGGCCATCACCCGCTATCTGGGGCGCTCTGCCCCCAAGATCATCTCGTATCCCGTCGCGGCGCTGGGCGGCTTCGTCCTGGCCGTCTGCTCCTGCACCATCCTGCCCCTGTTCGCCGGCATCTATAAAAAGGGCGCCGGGTTGGGGCCGGCCATCACCTTCCTCTTCGTCGGGCCGGCCATCAACATCCTGGCCCTGAGCTACACCGGTGTGGCCATCGGCATGGACATCGCCGTGGCCCGCCTGATGCTCTCCATCGTTTTCGGCATCGGCATCGGCCTGCTCATGGCGCTCATTTTCTCCCGGGAGGATATCCAGCATGAGGCGGAGGGCGAGGATACCTTCGCCGGCGCCGGCGCCCGCGTGCCCCCGCAGAACTGGGCCTTCCTGGGCATCCTCCTGCTCCTGCTCATCGCCGGCACCCTGCAGATCGGGCTGTTCACCAACAGCTACGCCAGCGTCACCCTGCCCATCGGGGGCATGGACCGCTTTCAGGCGTTCCTCAACCGTCTGGTGCCGTTTGACCCGGCGCGCGGCGAGGAGGGCGTGACGGCCCAGGGCGCTATCCTCATCGGCCTGCTCATCCTCATCGCCATCACGGCCTGGCGCGGCCTCACCCATGTGGACGAGGGATTCACCCCCTGGACATGGGCGGCATTGGGGCTGACCGCCCTGACCCTGCTGGTGGCCGCGGTGAAGATGGTGCCGCACGCCGGCGGGCTGGATATCCTCTTCACCGGCAAGATGTTCGCCGTCGCCCTGTTGATGGGGCTTCTGGCCTGGCTCGCCCACCGCTACTTCGACCCGTTCGACATCCAGGAGTGGCTGTGGGAGACCTGGCGTTTTGTCAAGCAGATCTTCCCCCTTCTGATCGTAGGGGTGTTCGTCGTGGGCGTCCTGCGGCCGCTGATCCGGCCGGAATGGATCCAGGCCCTGGCCGGCCGCAACACCTTGTTGGGGAACCTGGCCGGCGTCGTCTTCGGGGTGTTCATGTATTTCCCCACCCTGGTGGAAGTGCCCATCGCCAACATGTTCCTCCAGTTGGGGATGCACCGCGGGCCGCTCCTGGCCTATCTCATGGCGGACCCAGAGCTGAGCCTGCAGAGCATCCTCATCACGGCCAGCATTATCGGCCGGATGAAGGCCTGGGTATATGTGGGATTCGTAGCGCTGTTCAGCACGCTGGCCGGCATCATATACGGCGCCTGGGTGGACGGGGCGCCGGCGTGGCGGCTGTTCCTGTACATCGCCGTCGGGCTGGCCCTGCTGGTGGCTCTGCTGGCCCTGATAGGCCGGCGGCGCCGCGTACCCCGTGCGGTAGAGGCCCGCTCCCCC
>JACIWP010000208.1 GCA_014360855.1 Anaerolineae bacterium | reverse complement strand
GGGTGGCGCAGGGGGATATGCTGGTGCCGGCGGCCCAGACTGAGTTCGCCCGCGATCCGGCGTTCGGATTTTCCCATTCGTACCTGCCGGCGTGGGTGGAGGAGAAAACCGGGGGACGGTGGAAAGCGTCTGACGTGCTGGTGCTGGACGTGGGGCAGGTGCGTGCAGAGGGGCCGGCGTATGTGACGGACCGGCTGATGGGGATAGAGGGCGGCCGGCCGGTGGTGGTGGATGCGGTGGAATATGCGGACCTGGAGCGGGTGGTCGCCGGCCTGCTGGAGGCGGAGGCTCGCGGCAAGCGCTTCCTGTACCGCACAGGGGCGTCGTTCCTGCGGGTGCGCGCCGGCATCGCGCCGCGCCCTCTGCTGACGCGGCAGGAACTGCTGGATGCCCCGGCGCCGGCAGTGGGGCTGGTGGCGGTGGGATCATTTGTGCCGCGCAGTACGCGGCAGTTAGGGCGCCTGCTGACCTGGCCGGCGGCGGCCGGCGTCGAACTGCCGGTGGAACAGCTCCTCACTCCTGAGCGAGAGAAGGTGATCGCCCGGGTGGTGGAGGCGGCCTGTGAGAGCGCCTTCGCCGGCAACGTGCCGGTGATCTACACCAGCCGGGGACTGCGGGTTGGTGGGTCGCCGGAAGAGAGCCTGGCGATCATGGAGAGCGCATCGCTGGCCTTAGTGGAAGCGGTGCAGGGAGTTCTGTCTCGGGTGCCGGCGGATTTCGTCGTCGCCAAGGGGGGCATCACCTCGCATGAGCTGGCACAGCGGGCGCTGGGCGCGCGCCGCACGCGGGTCTTGGGCCAGATCGCGCCCGGGGTGCCGGTCTGGCGCATCACGCGAGCGGGCGAGGAGAGCCGCGCGCTGAAGCTCTCGCCGGGCGCGCCCTACGTGGTCTTCCCCGGCAACGTGGGGGATGAAGGGACCCTGCTGGAAGTGGTGCAGTTGCTCCGCGGCGAATCAGCCGGGTGATGGTCAGCCGGCGGACCCCGCCATGGCGCGCAGTGCGGCCATGGCACGTTCCACGCTTTGGGCCGGCGTGACCTTCATCTGCACGTCCACGATGCGGCCCTCTTCGTCAAGGATGAAATGGCTCCGCACGATGCCCATGACGGTGCGGCCGTACATCTTCTTCTCCCGCCAGGTCCCGTACCGCTCGGCCACCTGATGATCGGCGTCCGAGAGCAGGATGAACGGCAGTTGGTATTTGTCCCGGAACAGCCGCAATTGTTTTATCGGGTCGGGGCTGATACCCACGACGACCGCGTTCAGCCGGGCGATCTCGTCGGATTCGTCCCGGAATCCGATGGCGTGCTGGGTTCAGCCGCTGGTCATGGCCCTGGGGTAGAAATACAGGATGACGCGCTTGCCGCGCAGGTCGCTCAACCTGACGATACGGCCGTCCGGGTCGGGCAGGGCGAAATCCGGCGCCTGATCTCCGATGCTGACCATGGTTTTCCTCCTCTCGCATGGTGTATGTTCGCTCAATAGCTTACGTCGGTGAGCGCGGAACCACCGATGAATTCCCGCAGGATAGAGGTTTCGGGCACCTGCTCCGCGCCGGCGCCCTCGAACCAGCTCAAGAAGGCCAGCAGGCGCGAGGCCTCGATATATTCCATGGTCTGAGAGGGGGCGATCTGGCGCAGAAGCGGCTCTACGAAGGGCTTCAGAACAGCCAGCTCGTACAGCAGGGCGGAATTGAACATCACGTCGGCGTTTTCCTGATAGGGGTAGATGTACAGCCGTTCGCCGCGCCGCACCTTTTCCCAGCCGGCGATGGTCTGCTGGGCATTGTAGCCGCGGAACTGCGCGTCGCGCACGATGCGCCGGATGAGCCGGGTGTCGGTGGTAGGGATGCGGTTGTGACAGTCCAGATTGAGCTGGGTCAGCGCCGAGACATATATGCGGAAGATCTGCTCGGGCGGTATGTGGGGCACGAGCTTGGGGTTCAGCCCATGAATGCCTTCTACCAGGACGATGTGATCGGGGGTGATGCGCAGGCGCCGGCCCGCTTCCCGCCGGCCGGTGTGAAAGTTGTAGCGCGGCGTGAGCACTTCCTCGCCGGCGAAGAGCGCCAGGAGCTGGCGGTTGAACAGCTCCAGGTCCACCGCCTCCAGGGCCTCGAAATCATACTCTCCCTTCTCATCGCGCGGGGTGTGCTCGCGATCGAGAAAGTAGTCGTCCAGACCGAGGGAGACCGGGCGCATGCCGGCGGCCAGGAGCTGGATGGCCAGACGCTTGATGAAGGTGGTCTTGCCGGAGGAAGAAGGGCCGGCGATGAGCACCAGGCGCGGCCGGCGCGCCGCGATCTGGCCGGCGATCTCGGCGATGCGCCTTTCATGCAGGGCCTCGGCCACCAGGATGACTTCCCGCAGTCTGCCCGATCTGGCCGCATCGTTCAGCGAGGCCACGTCGTCAATGTTCATGACGCGCATCCAGTCCAGGTGCTCGCGGAACACGGCGGAGAGCCTGGAGGCGCCGGCCGGCTCGGTCAGTTCACGCGGCCGGTGCCGGGTGGGAAAGAGGAGCAGGAACCCGCCCTCCGTCGGCCGCAGGGCAAAGGGATGCAGTGGGCCAGTGGAAGGGGCCATGTAGCCGTAGAAGTAATCGTACACGCCGCGCAGGGAGTAAATCGAGAGATTCTGGCGGTCGCCGGCGTACCCCTGGAGCAGGCGCACCTTATCCGTATAGCCCTGCCGCTGGAAGATGGCGATCGCCTCGGAGATCGGGACGACATGTTTGAGGATCGGCTCATCGGCCGCAACAATCTGGCGCATGCGCTCCTCGAGCTGGGCGAGTTCGGCGGCCGAGAAGGGCGGCCGGCCGGCGACCTCGCAGAAAAAGCCGCCGGTGGGAATGGAATGGTCCACCACGATGGTGGCTTCCGGGAAAAGCTCGTGAGCGGCGGCGACCAGCACAAAGGTCAGCGAGCGCTGGAAGATGCGCAGGCCGTCGCTGGTCTGCATGGAAAGGGGCTGGACGGAGGAATCCCAGGACAGGGTATGGGAAAGCTCTCGCAGTTTCCCGTTGACGATGGCGGCCATGACCGGGACGTCATCGGCCGGCAGGGCGGCGCGGATGAATTCCCCGACGGGAGTGCCAACCGGGCCTTCGAAGATGCGGCCGTCGGGGAAGCGGGCCTGGACGGTGCGGCGCGGTCTGGCCGGCCGGATGCGCATATCCGAGGCTTTCTGGGTCTTGGACATGGTTGGGCGCTCCATTTATCTGTCTGGCTGGTTGCATTATACCGCGATTTTGCCAAACGGCCATGCCGGCGTTTTTAACCATCTATTAACCGTATGCCTGCTTCCGGGTATTGACGAAACGGCGCAGTGAGTGTAGATTATAGCCAGGCCGGCAGATGGCGCTTCCCCTAGGTAGGGGCCTCCGTAATTTCCACTATAGGATATCCTTCATCGCTGAGGGATTACTGGCAGTGATGATGGCTTTTCTGCGCCTTCGCCCCAGGCGTCATTGCGCAGTACTTTCTCTCATGGGGAGATTATGGCAAATCATGTGACCAGCCAATGGGAATCGGTAGCTGTGGGGAGAGATTGTCCGCCAAATGATTATTGGTGGGTGGTGTTCACCCAGCCCCATAAAGAGCAAATGGTGGAGGGAGTGCTGGCATCCATGGGGCTGGAGACGTTCCTGCCCATGATCCGGCCGGCGCACGTTCGGGCGGACCGCCGGCCGTGGAAGCCCCTCTTCCCGCGCTATCTCTTCGTGCGCGCCGTCCTGCCAAAGGTGCCGCGTTCTCGGCTGGAGTGGCTGCCGGGTGTAACCGCGTTGGTGAGCTTTGGCGGCGAGCCGGCGCGGGTGCCCCAGCGCGTGATCGACCTACTGCGCCGGCGGGTGGAACTGCTCAACCAGCACGGCTACGGCTACATCGCGCCGGGGGAGCGGGTGCGCATCACCAGCGGCCCATTGAAGGACCTGGAGGCCATCTTTGAGCGGCCTATCTCCGGCGCCGGCCGGGTGCGCATCCTGGTCAATATCCTGGGCCGCCTGTCCGCCTGTGAGGTGGATATCGAGGTGCTGGAGCCGGCCGGCGCCGTCGGGCTGTGACCCCCTGACCCTGCGGCATGTCATCATCTCGCTCGTTCTCCTCCCATGGGTCTCGCCCATGGGAGGTTTTTTGTGCGCCGAGATTTGCACGGTTCACGGGGAGCGGGTATAGTGTGAAAAGTGGTCTGGCAATCATGCCTGAATGGAGGTCCTGGCAATGCGCGTCGTCACCCTTGGAGAAGCCATGATCCGGTTATCCCCGCCCGATCATATGCGCATCGAGCAGACCAGCATCTTCGAGGTGCAGGTCGGCGGCGCCGAGCTAAATGTGGCCGCCGGCGTGGTCCGCATGGGATACGAGGCGGAGTGGATCAGCGCCCTGCCGCAGACGCCGTTGGGCCGGCTGGTGCACAACACCGTGCGCGAGATGGGGGTGGGCACACAGTTCCTGGTCTGGAAGCCGGAAGGCAGGGTGGGGCTGTACTTCATAGAGCACGGGGCGTCGCCGCGTCCCAGCCGAGTGGTGTATGACCGCGCCGGCTCCTGTGCCAGCATGCTGGGGCCGGCGGATGTGGATTGGGCGAAGGCCTTTGCCGGCGCGGCGCTGTTTCACACCAGCGGCATTACGCCGGCGCTGAGCAACTCCGCGGCGCAGGCGGTGGAAGCGGCACTGCGCGCCGCCAAGGCGGCCGGCCTGCGCGTGACGTACGACTTGAACTACCGCGGCAACCTGTGGCCGCCCGAAAAGGCGCGCCGCGTGCAGGAGCCGTTCATGCAGTATGTGGATGTCCTCATCACTTCGGAGGCCTGTGCGGAGGTGGTGTTTGGGGTGCAGGAGGCCACGCCGGCGGCTACGGCGCGCCGGCTGGCGGAGCGCTACGGCTTCGAGGCGGTGGCGATCACCCTGCGCGAGACGCCCACCATCCTGCGCAACCGCGTCTCGGCCATGGCGTTCGCCGGCGGGCAGATCATCCAGGACGATTGGTACGAGGTGGAGATTGTGGATCGGGTGGGGGCCGGCGATGCCTTCACCGCCGGCTTCATCTGCGGCTACCTGGAAGGAGACCTGGAGCGGGCGGTGCGGTGGGGGAACGCCATGTGCGCGTTGAAGCACACCATGGTCGGGGACATGTGCTGGGCGGAGCGCGAGGAGGTGGAGCAGTTGCTGGCCGGCGGCTCTCGTTTTACGATAACAAGATAGTGCGCAATAAATAAATGGGGAGAAAACAGCCATGTCCCGCAGTCCTGACCGGGCGGAAGTACTGCACATCATCGAGGAGACCGGGGTGGTGGCCGTCATCCGGCTGGCTTCGGCAGAGCCGCTGTTCCGGGTGGCGGAGGCCATCGCCGCCGGCGGTGTGCGGGTCATCGAGTTCACCATGACCACGCCCAACGCGCTGGAGGTGCTGGCAGAGGTGTCCGCGGCTCCCGGCGCAAGTA
>JACIWP010000207.1 GCA_014360855.1 Anaerolineae bacterium | reverse complement strand
GGTGGTGGAGCGCGCCCGGGCACGGGCCAGGGAATTGCTCCAGAAACATGAGGTGGAACCACTGCCCGAACATGTCTGCCAGCAGTTGGATGAGATCATGCGGGAAGCCAGGCGCCGCCTGGTGGAGGAATAACATATGGAAGAGCAGTTGTCGGTCTTGCGGGCGTTGGAGGAAGCCATTGCACGGCGGGAGCCGGCGGTGCTGGCCACTGTGGTGGAGGTGCGGGGCGCCTCGCCGGCTCAGCCGGGCTTCAAACTGCTCCTGCGGGCGGATGGCACTCACATTGGGAACGTCGGCGGGGGCGCGCTGGAGCAAGAAGTCCTGCGCCAAGCCGGCGAGGTGCTCCGCCAGGGCCAGGCGCGGCTGGTGCATTACAGCCTGCGCGAGGAGGGGGAAGATGCCCTGGGGATGCTGTGTGGAGGGGACGTGACCGTCTTCCTGGAGCCCTTTCTGCCCCAACCCATCTTGCTGATCGTCGGCGGAGGGCATATCGGCCGGCCGCTGGCCGAGATGGCGCGCATCGTCGGTTATGAGGTCCAGGTGGTGGACGTGCGGCCGGAGCGAGGGGACCGCAGGCAGTTGGACCCCTCGGCCATCACGCCGGACACCTACGTGGTGCTCATTACGGAAAATCACGTGACGGATGAGGAGGCACTGCGGCAGGTACTGCGCACGCCGGCCGCCTATATCGGCATGATCGGCTCGCTCCGCAAGGTGCGCACCATCTTCGAACACCTGCGCGCCGAGGGGTTCCGCGAGGACGATCTGGCGCGGGTGCGGGCGCCCATCGGCCTGGATTTGGGCGGCCGACTGCCGGCGGAGATCGCGCTGGCCATCCTGGCGGAGATCGAATGTGTGCGGCACGGTGGGAGCGGCCGGCCGCGTTCGGAGCCGGCCGGATGAACTCCCTGATGCGGAAGGCGGGAGGAGGGGGCCAGGTTTGGAGCCCGTGCCTTTCTTATGCTATAATCCTCCGGGTATGGTGCCGGCAGTGGCATCTGTCCGGTGAACATCGGGTGATGAGGAGTCTGGGGTGATCAGTCCACTGAACGCGTTGATGGGGCTATTTTCGCTGGATATCGGCATAGACCTGGGCACGGCCAACACCCTGGTCAATGTGCGCGGCAAGGGCATCGTCATCAATGAGCCCTCGGTGGTGGCCATTGACAAGAAGACCAAGAAGCCGCTGGCCATTGGTCTGGAGGCCAAGGAGATGATCGGCCGCACCCCTGGCAACATTATCGCGGTGCGGCCTCTGCGCGACGGCGTGATTTCCGACTTCGACATGACGGAGCGCATGCTCCATTACTTCATCCATAAGGTGCACGAGCAGATGGTTCTGCGCATCCCGCGCCCGCGGGTGGTGGTGGGCATTCCCAGCGGGGTGACCGAGGTGGAGAAGCGCGCCGTGTACGATGCCACGCTGAGCGCCGGCGCGCGGGAAGCCTATCTCATCGAGGAACCGATGGCCGCGGCGATCGGCGCCGGCCTGCCGATCACCGAGTCCGTCGGCAGTATGATCGTGGACATCGGCGGCGGTACCACGGAAGTAGCCGTCATCTCCCTGGGCGGCATCGTCACCAGCCGCTCCATCCGCGTCGCCGGCGATGAGATGGACGAGGCCATCATCCAGTACGCGCGCCAGAAGTACAACCTCTACATCGGCGAGCGCATGGCGGAAAAGTGCAAGATCGCCATCGGCTCGGCATATCCTATGGAGCGCGAGCAGACCATGACCCTGCGCGGGCGCAATCTGATCACTGGTCTGCCCGAATCGGTGGAAGTGAGCAGTGTGGAGATCCGCGAGGCGCTCTCCGACTGCGTGCAGATGATCGTGGACACAGTGCGTGATGCGCTGGATGAGACGCCGCCAGAATTGGTGGCGGACCTGATGGAACAGGGGATTGCCCTGGCCGGCGGCGGCGCCCTCCTGCGCGGCATCGCCCAGCGCCTGTCCGAGGAGACGAAGATGCGCGTCTATGTGGCCGATGACCCGATGACCTGTGTGGCGCGCGGCGCCGGCAAAGTGTTGGAATCGCTGGACATACTGCGCAAAGTCCTGGTCAGCACCCAGCGCGGCAGTACAGCCCATTAAGCGGCGGTGCAGTGAACGCAAGGCGTATCCCGGGAGCAATACCCGTTGAAGCGATGGCGAGGCTACAGCCTCTGGATGGTTGTTCTGGGCGCTCTGCTGATCCTGGGCATCGTGCTGGACCGCATCGGCCTGCTGAACCCGGCCGAGGGAGGGGTCTTCCGGGTGTTTGAGCCGGTCCAGTCGGCCTTCGTGGGGATTGGGGAGGGCGTCTCGGACCTGGTGCAGACAGCGCGCGATCTGCGGGACCTGCGGCAGCGCAATCAACAGCTTGTCGAGCTGGTGAACCAGCTCGCGGTGGAGAACGTGCGTCTCAAAGAGGTGGAGGCGGAGAATGAGATTCTCCGCCGGCTGTTGGACTTCGCCCAATCCAGCCCGGGGCACACCTTCAAGGCCGCCGAAGTGCGCACCCGCGTGGTCGGCCGCCAGCCGGATAACATCTCCCAGTTTATCTTGATCGCGGCCGGCTCCAACGACGGCATTCAGGCCGGCATGCCCGTGGTCACTGAACGCGGCCTGGTCGGGCGGGTGGAGACGGTCTATCCCACGCTTTCCAAGGTTCGGCTCATTATTGATACCAGCAGTGCGGTCAGCGCGCTGGTCCAGCGCACTCGGGCCACCGGCGTGGTGAAGGGCCGGCCGGGCGGCGAGCTGGTGCTGGACTATCTCCCGCAGGGCCAGGACGTGGTGGCAGTCGGTGACGTGGTGCTGACCTCGGGGGCCGGCGGAGGGTTCCCCCGGCAGTTGGTCATCGGCCAGGTCATCGAGATTCGCCAGAAGGATTATGAGATGTTTCAGCAGGCGATACTGCGGCCCACGGTGGATTTTGACCGGCTGGAGGTGGTGTTGATCATCACCAATTTCGTGCCCCTGGGCCTGGAGGGGCTGGAGCCGGCGCCCGGCACGGCAGGGCCGTAGCACGATGGGGATGCCTCGATGAGTCCCTGGTATTATCTGCTGGTTCCTGCGCTGATACTGCTGGGCATCGCCCAGTCCACGCTGGTCCCCTTCCTGCGCATCGCCGGCCTGTATCCAGACCTCATCCTGGTCCTGGTGGCCATCTGGAGCCTTCTGCGCGGCTATCGCGAGGGCACGGTCTGGGCGTTGGTCTGCGGCCTGGTGATGGATATGTTGTCGGGCCTGCCCTTTGGGGCGCACACCCTGGCGCTCCTGGCGGTGAGCCTGCTGATGCAGGTGGTGCGCCGGCAGGTGTACCGGCTGACTTTTGGCGCGGTCCTGCTGTTGGTGGCGCTGACAACCCTCATCTACTACGGGGCCGTGATGCTCGCGGCCTGGGCCATGGCGGGGGAGTCGTTTGCGGGGGACCTGCTCGGACAGGTTATTCTGCCGGCGGCCCTGCTGAACGCCGCGGTCTCTGCCGTGGTGTTTTGGCCACTGCGCTGGTTCCATCAGATGACGGGCGAGCAGGAGATGGGCTGGTGAAAGACCCCCTGGCGAAGTTGAACGGCGTATCGGAAACGCCGGTCCATACGGTACTGCGCATCCGCATCCTGCAGATTGCGGCGGTACTGCTGTTTGGTGTACTGCTGGCCCAGGTGGGCAGGATGCAGATTTTCCAGCGCGACCATTACGCGCAGTTGGCCAACCGCATGCGCTTCCGCGAGATCGCCCTGCCGGCCCAGCGCGGTGTGATGTACGACCGCTACGGCGAACTGTTGGTGCGCAATGTGCCCAGCTTTGCCGTGACGGTGGTGCCGGCGGACCTGCCGGAAGACCCGGCTGTGCGGGCCAGGGTCATCCGCCGGCTGGTCGAACTGTTGAATATCCAGGATGACTCCTGGGTCGTTCCCCCGTACCGCCAGGGCGGCGCCGGCAGTCCCGCCAATTGGGAGGCACAGGCGCTGGCGGAAAGCCTGCGCCGGCGCGAGGAGCGCCGCGACCCCATCACCTACTTGACCGAACTGCTCGCGGAGGCCGAAGCCTTTGCCCCGTACCAACCGGTGGTCATCCGCAGTGGGGTGGACCGGGACATTGCCTTCACCATTGAGGAAGAGCGCCTGTATCTGCCGGGAGTGCAGGTGACGGTCCAGCCCCAACGCTCGTATCCGGCCGGCGAGCTGATGGCGCACCTGCTGGGGTACATGGGCCCCATCCCGCGCGAACTGCGCGAGACCTATATCTCCCAGGGCTATGCGCCCACCGACCAGGTGGGGCTGGCCGGCCTGGAGTATCAGTACGAGGCAGAACTGCGCGGGGTCAAAGGACGTAAGACCATCGAGGTGGACGTCGCCGGCCGGGAAGTCCGCACCATCGGGGAGATCACGCCGCCGACGCCGGGCAATAATCTGGTACTGAGCATTGACCTGGCGCTCCAACGCACCACGGAACAGCTCCTGGTGAAAGCCCTCCAGCAGGCCAAATCCCCGTCGGGTGTGGCGATCGCCATGAACCCCCAGAACGGGGAGGTGCTGGCGATGGTTTCTCTGCCGGGATATGACAATAACCTGTTTGCCGGCGGCATCAAGCCCGAAGATTACGAGCGGTTGAATGCTGATGAGCGCCGGCCGCTGGTGAACCATGCCATTATGGGCCAGTATCCGCCCGGCTCCACGTTCAAGATCGTGCCGGCCGCCGGCGGCCTGCAGGAAGGGGTCATCACCCCGCGGACGCTGATCCGCTGTGATGGCATCATGTACGTGCCGAACCAATACTTCCCGGATGATCCCACCAAGGCCCAGCCGTTTTACTGCTGGATTCACAAGTACGGACACGGTCACGGCGACATCGCGCTGGAGGAGGCCATCGTCCAGTCATGCGACATCTTCTTCTACCAGGTGGCCGGCGGCTTCCAGGACTTTGCCGGCCTGGGCCTGGAGCGGCTCGCCAGTTATGCCCATGCCTTCGGCTTCGGGGAACCCACCGGCATTGATTTGCCCGGCGAGGTGAAGGGGCTGGTCCCCACCGCCCAGTGGAAGCGCCTGAATTACAGTGAGAGCTGGGTCAAGGGTGACACTTATAATATGGCCATTGGGCAGGGCTTTGTGCTGGCGACCCCTTTGCAGGTGGTAAACGCCTTTGCGGCCATCGCCAACGGCGGCTCCCTGTATCAGCCGCATGTGGTGCGGCAGATCGTGGATGCGGAGGGCAAGGTGGTGCAGGAGGTCGGCCCACAGTTGATCCGCCGCCTGCCGGTGGAGGAGTCGTACATCCGGGAGATTCAGCGAGGGCTGGAGCAGGCGGTGGAGCGCGGCACCGGCCGGCAGGCGGCTCTGCAGGGAATTCGCGTGGCCGGCAAGACCGGCACAGCGGAATTCCCCGGCAAGCGCGATGCGAAAGGGAACCTGCCCACCCATGCCTGGTTCGCGGCCTACGCGCCGGCGGAGGATCCGGAGATCGTCGTGG
>JACIWP010000206.1 GCA_014360855.1 Anaerolineae bacterium | reverse complement strand
GACGTCGTCAGGTAGTGGGAGCGCACCACCAGGGCAAAGGGCTGGGGGCCGCTCGGCAGATTATAGCCGCGCACGGTGATCTGATAGGTGCCGGCGGCCGGGTTCTGGATCACCACGCGCTCCGAGTTGTTCAGCCGATCCCAGGAGGCCCCACCGTTGCCCTTGTACTGCGTGCCGCCGGGCGCCGTTACCTCCAGGTCCAGGTCGTTGACCAGAGCCTTGCCGGCGCCGACGGTGCCGGGATAATCGGTCCAGGCCAGCGTGACGACAAAAGCGTCGCCGGAGGTGACGGTTTGGGTGACCGCCACCGTGTAGGTGCGGACGGCGCTGGTACCGATGCCGGCCTTCTCATCCCAGTAAGCCATATGCTCATTGGGATTGAGCGCCAGCGAGTTCACCAGGTTGACGCGCCCGAAGCCGATCACATTGTTCGGGGTGGCGTTGGGAATCTCCTGGGTGGAACCGGTGCCGTACTGGCCGGGGGCGATGTTCTGGGCGCCGTTGATGAGCGTGGCCTTGATGAGGGCACCGCTGGGGTTGGAGTAGCCCTTGACCTGGTTGTAGTATTGGCGCACCAAAGCGGCCGCGCCGGCGGTCAGCGGCGTGGACATGCTGGTGCCGCCCATGTAGACGTAGTGGGAATTGTAGATCCCCCAGCCGGTCCCCGCGCCGCTGGCATGGGAGCGCGCCGAAATGATGTCCGTGCCAGGGGCCACCACCTCCGGCTTGACCCGGCCGTCATCGGTGGGGCCGCGGCTGGAGAAGGCCGCCAGGCCGTTGATGTTGTTCGAAATGTAGTCGTCGTGGATGGGGTTGACGGGGAACAGGGCTTCCCAGGAGCCAGTGCCCCAGCGGTAGTTGGAGTATCCGCCGAAGCCGGCGCCGGGCGGGCGGTTGTTCTCCGTGGCGCCCACGGTCAGCACGTTTTTGGCAGTGCCGGGAGACGCGATGCTGTCCGGGTCAATGACGCCATCCCTGTTCACGTCGCGGCCGGCATTGCCGGCGGAGAACAGCACCAGCGCCTGAGGATTCTGCCACATATATTCGTCGGCATAGCGGGCGAAGACATCGTAGTCGCCGTAGGTGTAATTGGGATAGCTCCCGCCGGTGGGATGGCCCCAACTGTTGGTATGGATGCGCGCCCCCTCGTTGTAAGCCTGCGTGAACAGCTCCTTGAGATCATAGGGGATGCCGGAAAGGCCGCCGGTGGAGTCCATCACCGATTGAAAGACCAGGCTGGCCTCCGGGGCCACACCGGCGAAGGAGCTGGTGTACTGATGCGCGGAGGGGTTGGCGCCGGAGAGGGAGCCGTTGCCCAGCACCGAGCCGGCGACATGGGTGCCGTGGCCGCCCTGCGGTTCATCGTTATACGTGAGACCATCGCTCCAATCCCCGGGCCGGCCCAGGGCAAAGGCACGCACCAGCCGGCCGCGGAAATCGAGGCTCAAGGTGGACTCGTTGCCCGTGTCCAGGCCGGTGTCGGCCACCGCCACGATCTGGCCGGCGCCGTACAGGTTGGTGCCCAGGCCGGCCAGCGTGCTCTGCGCCTGATTGACTTTCATAATGTCGCGGGCGCGGTCGTTATGCAGTTCCATGGGCAGGTACGGCTCGGCCCAGGCGACGCCGCGCAGTCCCACCAGTTCCGTCAGGCGATAGGCCGGCAGGGAAACGCGCAGGCCGGCGCCCAGCAGATCGCTCTGCGCCCGGTCCGTGACCTCCCCGCCCCAGGCGCGTACCTGCGCCTCCACTTCCGAAGCGTCCTCGCCGGGGAAGAGGCTGACGGAAAGCTCGATAGGCGTACTCTCCCCCATCCAGGCGTCCAGCTCCGGGGAGAGCTTGTAGAGCATGCGGTAGGGGCCGACCCAGCGCACATGGGGCAGGGTGCGCGCTGCATCGGCGGACATGCCGGCCGGCAGGCGGACCACAAAGGCGAAATCGGGCACATAGCTCAGCAGGCGGATGCCGGCGGCCTCGACCGCCTGCTTCCATTCCTCCTGTACCGGGCCGTCAAACTGCAGGAGATAGTAGGGGCTGGCCGGCGCGGGGCCTTCCAGGCCGGCCAGCGGGCTGGGCGCGGCGGGTTCGCCGGCCAGCGGATCAAAGGCGAACCGCGCCAGGTACACCCATGGGCCGGGAGATGCCGGCCGGGGCTGTGCGGCTGAGGGCATGATCCCCAACAGCACCAGGAGCAACATCATCACCACGGTCAGACGCCATTTGCTCATTTTCGCTCTCCTTATTTCGGATGGCCACTCATAACAACGCTGTTGGGGCAAAACCGATACGCCCGCGAGGAGAGTTAGATGAAAGCGGCTTCGCCGGCGGTGACCTCACACAGCGCGAAGCGGAACCCCTCGACCCTGTCCTCCGGCACCAACAGGAGGAAAGTGACCTCTGCTCCATGTTCGGTTTGCACGACAGAGGCCTGGAACGCCTGTGCCTGCCGCTGGACCGCCTCGTACCAGCGGTAGGGGACGCGCACGCGCAGGCTCACCTGGTCCACCCTTTCCGTGCGCGGCAGGGCCTCCACGGCCAGGCGGGCGGCCCGAGAGTAGGCGCGCACCAGGCCGCCGGTGCCCAGTTTCACCCCACCGAAATAGCGGGTGATGACGACCACCACATCCCCCAGGCCGGCGTTCTGCAGGACGGAGAGCGCCGGCGGGCCGGCGGTTCCGCCCGGCTCCCCATCGTTGTGGCAGGCATACTGACTGGTGGGGCCGAAACCCACCACATAGGCCCAGACGTTGTGCGTGGCGTCGTGGAACTCGGCCTTGACGGCGGCGATGAAGGCCATAGCCTCGTCCACGGAATGGGCCGGGCCGGCCGTGGCGATGAAGCGCGAGCCTTTCTCCACGAACTCGATGCGGGCGGTGCCAGCCGGCACCGGATACCGCGCCATGCTTCTCCCCCACCAAACTTTTCAGCCACAGTATACTATACCCGGGGGAAAACACAACCTCGGCTCATGAGGGCTGTTGACGCCGGCAGGCCGCCGGGGGTATAATGCCACCGGGATACAGGAAGGCGCCTCGTTTCCCGTTTGATGCGTTGGTTCTTCGTTTCCTGTTGCCGATGGGCAGGATGCCCAGAAGGAGAGCTGTCTGATGTGCGCGGAACGCATACCCATTGATATCCCCCTTGGCACTGCTCGACAGCGGGTGGAAATCCCTGCCGGCCAGCTCGCCGGCGTCTGCTGGCCGGCGCCTATCCCCACCGTCCCCAACCCCGAAGAGCACCTTCGCCGGGTCATCCAAGAGGGGCTGGAGCGCACCGGCGTCACGCGCAAAGCCAAGCCCGGCGCCCGGGTCTGCCTGGTGGTCACTGACCGCACGCGCTCCACGCCCAACCAGCAGATTGTCCCCATCCTCATTGAGGAGCTGGAGAAGTCCGGCGTTCGGGATGAAGACATCACCATCATGGTGGGGGTCGGCATGCACGCCGCCGACAGCCCGGAGGCCATCGAGGCCAATCTGGGGCCGGCGGTCGCCCGGCGCTTCCCGGTGCTCAACAACGAGCCGGACAATCAGCCGGCCATGGTGCACCTGGGCACCACCTCCCTGGGCACGCCGGTGGAGGTGCACCGCCGCTTCGCTGAGGCGGATATCCGCATTGGCACCGGGCTGGTCAACCCGTGTATGCTGGCCGGCTGGTCGGCCGGCGGCAAAATCGTCCTGCCGGGCGTTGCCAGCCGGCGCTGTATCTACGAGAATCACAAGCGCTTCACGGGCATCCTGGCGGAACTGCACTGCAGTTCCCTGCTGGGGGTCATGCCGCCGGCCAACATCGTGCGCTCGGACCTGGAAGAGGCGGCCGATATCGCCGGCATTGACATGGTGGTGGATGTCCTATTGGATGCCGGCCGCAACCTGGTGGCCGCTTTTGCCGATGCGCACCTGCCGGCACACCGCGCCGCGGTGGAGTTCATGCGGCCCTATGTCGAGGTCGCCCTGCCCGAAAAAGTGGACATCATGATCGCCGGCGTCGGGGATATCGGCTATGAGGTCAGCCTTTTCCAGGGCGGGTCTCGGGTCTGCGGCGGTGTGGACCGCTATTTGAAGCCGGGCGGCACCCTCATCCTGGTGAATCAATGCCGCGAGGGGATCTACGAGGGCTTTGAGCACGAGGAGTTCCGCCAGTGGATGCGGGAGATGCCGACGCCGGCGGAGCTTCGCCGGCTGACCGAGGCGCTGGAGATCGGCGGGGAAAAGAGCTGTGTGCTGTACACCTTCTCCTGGCTCCTGCACGAGATGAAATGCCGCATTGTGGTGGTGGCGGAAGGGATGGGGCCGGCGGAACTGCGCGAGGTGCATCTGGAATACGCAGCGCACGTACAGCCGGCGCTGGATGCCGCGCTGGCCGAGTACGGCCCGGGCGCGTCGGTGGGGGTCATGCCCTACGGCGCGCTGGTCCTGCCTGTCCTGCGGGATTGACAAGGCAAGCGCGAGATAACGCATGGTCGTGGGGTCGGATGAGGTGGAGGACGAGCTGTTATCGCCGGCGGCGCTCCTGGCCGGCATGCCGACGCGCCGGCTGGGCCGTCCCATCGTCTATCATCGGGTGATTGACTCCACCAACGAGGAAGCGCGCCGCCTGGCCGCGGCCGGCAGTCCGGAAGGGACGCTGGTCATCGCCGAACACCAGACCGCCGGCCGGGGGCGGCGCGGCCGGCAGTGGGTGGCGCCCGCCGGCCGCTGTCTGCTGTTCTCCCTCCTGCTCCGCCCGGCCCTGCCGCCGAAGCGCCTATTTACCCTGACCATGGCCGCCGGCCTGGCGGTGCGAGGGGCCATCATGGATCAGCTCGGGCTTGCGCCGGCGCTCAAATGGCCCAACGACGTGTACATCGCTGGTCGCAAAGCCGCCGGCATCCTGGTGGAAAGCGCCTTCGCCGGCCAGGAACTGGAATTCGCGGTGGTCGGCATCGGCATCAACGTCAATGTGCGGCCGGCGGAACTGGCGGGAGCTGTGTTGGGGAGCGCGGCAGACCCCACGCTGGGGCAGTTGCCCGGCACCGCTACCAGCCTGATGGTGGAAGCCGGCCGGCCGGTGAGCCGCTCGGCACTGCTGTGGGACATCCTGCGCCATTTTGAGCGCTGGTACGAGCGCATCCTGGCCGGCGAGTCGCCCCTGGAGGAATGGAGGGGCGCTCTGCTGGAATGGGGCCAGGAGGTGGAGATCGAGGCCGGCGGCGAGCGCGTCCTCGGCCGGGTCGTGGACGCCGCGGCGGACGGCGCGTTGGGGCTGGCACTGCCCGACGGCCAACTGCGCTACTTTTATGCCGGCGAGGCCAGCCTGCGCCCCCGGCCGGCAGGGGCAGAGGATAACTTGCCAGAAAGCGCATAGCATGTTATAATGTCAGCACAGTCGGAGCGAAGATGCATTCTTGGAAAAGTGGGGGGTTCCTTCCCACTTTTCTTGTTATCAGCGCATTGTTAGGCCCGATGGGTTTGCTGTAAAGGAGAGAGCGGGAGCAATGAGAAACGAATTT
>JACIWP010000205.1 GCA_014360855.1 Anaerolineae bacterium | reverse complement strand
ATTAAGTACAGGATTTACAAAGAGATCCGGCGCTCCATCATCATGCAGCACTTGCGCCCCGGCGAACGCCTTTCCGTGGAAGACCTCGCCCGCCAGTACGGCACCAGCATCACCCCGGTGCGCGAGGCCCTGCAAATGCTGGACCAGGAGGGCCTGGTGACCATCAAGCCGCGTTCCGGTTATTTCGTCACCCGCCTGACGCTGAAGCAGTTGCGCGACCTGCTGGAACTGCGCGGCATCTTGGAGCTGGCCTCCGTGGAGCGGGCGGCCCAGCGCATCACCCCCGAACAGCTTGCCCGCCTGGAAAGGGTGCACGCCGGCTACACCGGCGATGACGAGGAATCGTACGACCGCTACACCGACGAGAACCGCGAGTTTCATTATCTGATCGCCGAAGCCGCCGGCAACGAGGAACTGGCCAACCTCCTGCGCCACATTCACGAGCGCCTGGCGCGCTATATGGTAATGCGGCGCGGCGGCCAATCTCAGCTTCACACCCACGCCCGCATCCTGGACGCCCTGCGCCGGCATGATGTCGCCGCCGCCCGCCAGGCCATGTGGGAGGAAATCACCGAAACGCGCGACGCCATTCTGGAGAGAGTGATCCAGGAAGAATCATCCGCCTGGCAGTTGCAGTCCTGACAGAGGAGCAGACCATGTACACCCTTCGACGTGTCGCAGTGGGTTCCGCTTTCAAAGTTATGGCGGTATTGAGCGGGCTGATCTTCGCCGTGGTGGGATTCTTCGCCGTGTTTCTGCCGGGGATCTTCGGCTTCGGCATCTGGAGCCTGATGGCAGATCATCCCCGCCGCTTCCCGTTCGAGGCCGGCCTGGGCATTCTCGGCTCCATCCTGCTGTACTTCCTGGGGATTATCGTGTACGCCGTTGTCGGTGGGGTGGTAGGCGCCATCTACGCCGCGGTGTACAACCTGGTCGCCGGCATCACCGGCGGCCTGGAAGTAGAGCTGGGGCGGGAGGAGGAATAGCCGGCACCGCACGCGCCGGCCATCCCTCCTCGGGCCTGGTGGCTCATCCCAGGTACTTCTTCAGATCCACCCATTCATAGCTGACGCGGTCGGTGTATTCGCGCCGGCCTTTATGCAGTGTCGCATCCACGCCGATCTTGGTATGGACCCCGCGCACATCTGCCGTGGGGTCCATCTCGTGCCCCTGCGCACCCGGCACCAGGAACACATCTTGCTCCCAATCCACCCGTGTGGTCAGCGCCCACATCACATCTGCCGGGTCATAAATGTTGACGTCCGGGTCCACCACAATGCACCATTTGATGTTGACATGGGCGGTGAAGGCCGCCAGCGCCACGTTCTTCGGTTCCCCCGGGTTATCCTTGTCAATGGCCACAATGGCGGTGAAGCCGTTGCCGTAGGGCGGGATGTGCAGGCCAGTCACCCGCTTGCTGACATGCTGGACGTAAGAGAGGAGAAGCGGCTCACGCGGCAGGACGTTGCCCAGATAGACATGTTCATCCCAACCGGGAATGATGGTCTGGAAGATGGGGTCATCGCGCCAGCAGACAGCAGTGACATAGAAGACCGGGCTTTCCCAGATGTCGCCGAAGTAGCCGTGGAACTCCGCCAGGGGGCCTTCGCCGGCGCGCTCACCCGGCGCCAAATAGCCCTCAATGACGATCTCGGCCTCGGCGGGAATGTCCAGGTCCACCGTCACGCCCCGCGTCACCTTCACGCCCTCGCCGCGGATGGCGCCGGCGATGCGCAGTTCGTCATCGTCATAGCGCGCGCCGGCGGCAATCATGATGGCCGGGTCCAGCCCGATGGCCACGGCGATCTCCAGCCGCTCCCCGCGCGCCTCCTGCACATCCAGGAACTGCCGCACATGGCGCCATTCGTTCAGGTTGAAGCCGAAGACGCGCGGCCCCTTCACCTGCATGCGGTTATAGGACAGGTTGCCACGGCCGGAGATGGGGTCCTTGGAGACCACCACGCCGCCGGTGATAAACGGCCCCCCGTCGCCGCGCGCGTGCACCGGGATCGGCAGGGTGCGCACGTCCACCTCATCGCCCACGCGCACATTGGCCTTCCAAGGCGCATCCTCCACCAGCACCGGCGGAATACCGTTGATGGGGTCCAGGGCGCGCTGCATGACCTGCACGACCTCATGCTTCTTGCACCCGAGCGCCAGCGCGGCACGCGTCTGGCTTGCCACTGCGGAGGTGAAAATCGGCCAGGGACTGCCGACGACGTTCTCGAACAGGGGCGCCGGCCCGGACTCCCGCATCAGCGTCGCCGCCACATCCGCCAGCTCATACTCCAGCGAGACCGGTTTGCGGATGCGTACCAGTTGGCCGGCCTCCTCCAGCACCTCCAAAAACGACCGCAGGTCATGGATACGCGTCATACGACCCCCCTCTTCCGCACTCAGCGGTATGTCCCACATTCATTCACCAGCTCCAGCGCAAAACGATAGGTTTCCAGCCGGGTGCCCGGCGGCAGGGAATGATCGGAGTGGAAGATATACCCGCCGCCGGCCATGGCCACCGGCACCTTTTCCAGTATCTCCCGCCGCAGGCCGTCCAGGTCATTGGCCTGGAACAGGCGCGCGTCGATGTTTCCGATGAAGGCCAGCCGATCGCCGTACTCCTTCTTGAGCGGCCGGATGTCCACGCCGGCTTTCACCTCCAGCGGGTGCAGGCAGTCCATGCCGGCTTCGATCAGCAAAGGGATGGCCTGCCGCACATCCCCGTCGCTGTGGTATATCACCTGACAGCCGTAGCGGTGGCCCAAATCCGCCAGCCGGCGGTGGAACGGCATCAGTACCTCGCGGTACACCCGCGGCGAGAAGAACAGCCCGTGATTATACGCGATATCGCCGAAGATCCAAAGCCCATCCGGCCGCAGTCCACGTCCCCACAGATCCTCAAACGCATCCTCGACGAGACGCACATCGGCCTCGTACATGTCGCGCAGCCAGTCCGGGTCGGTCACCAGCGCCATGAGCTGTGCTTCCGGGCCGATCTTGTGCCAGGTGCACTCAAAGGGGTCCAGCACGGAAAGGACGACATAACGGCCCTGCCGGCGCAGGTGCTGATAGCGCGCCTCCAATGCCGGCCAGTCCATGCGCGACGGGCGGTACTCCAGGAGCGGCTTGTACTCCTCCCAGCTTTTCCTGTCCTGGATGAGGAAGCCCAGCAGGCCCGGCGTCGCCTGGTGATCGGTATACTCCTTCGTCAGCGTGCCCCACTCGTCGGTGATGAGGCGATAACCGGCTCCCTCTTCCTTGACCTCGGTGGGAAGCAGGAAGGACTGCGAGAACCAGAACATGCCCATATCCAGGCCGAAATAGTCCTCGGCCGAGGTATCCGCCGGCATGCCCTGCGCATGGAACTCTTGCTCCGTCTCCCACCAGAAGGATTCGAAAATCCCGACCCGATCCGCCGGCTGGTGATCTATCAGCAGTCGAATACGTTCTTGTCCGGTCATTATTACCCCCATTATTCCCAGCCGAGGCGCCGGCGCAGATGCCGCAGGGCGGACTCCGCCTCTTCCAGCAGTGCCGGCTCATCTATGACTAACACCCTGCCCTCCTCCATCAGGATGCGGCCGTCCACGATAACCGTATCCACATCACTCCCATGGGTGCAAAGCGTCAAGGCCGAATCCAGGTCATGCACCGGCACAGCGCGCGCATGGCGGAGATTGACAATGATGATATCCGCCGGCGCGCCTTCCTGCACCGTCCGGCCGTCGGTAATGAGCCGCAGGGCCTGGGCCGGCGGCAGGAGCGTGGGGTCCAGGTTCGCCACGCGCGCCAGCCCCACCGCCGACTTCAGCGTCTCCCAGATGTCCTGGGTATCGTTGCTGGCCGGCCCATCCGTCCCCAGCAGGACGCGCACACCCTTGCGTAGAAAATCGGCCACCGGTGCGATCCCCGATCCCAGCACCATGTTGCTCACAGGACAGTGCACCACGGTGGCCCCCCGCTCCGCCAGCAGTTGCTTCTCGCCCTCTTCCAGCCAGACGGCGTGCACCACCTGGGTGCGCTGGTCCAGGACGCCGATGCTTTCCAGCCAGTCCACCGGCCGCCGGCCGAACAACTCCAGCGTCATTTCCACCTCTTCCTGGGTCTCCGCCACATGGATATGGGTGGGTGCCCCAAACTCGCCGGCCAGCGCGTGGGTCTTCTGCATCGTGTCCACGGAACAGCGCCAGGTGCTGATAGGGCCGTTGGCGATTTCCAGCCGGCCGGGCTGATGCCATTCGCGGTACAGCCGCCGCAGGTCGTCGAGAATCGCATCCGCCGGCTCCGGGTTGGCGCCCATATCCGCCCAGGAGCGCGCCAAGGTCATGCGCAGTCCAACCGTCTGCGCGGCCCGGCAGACCGCGTCGGTGAACGCCGGCCCCCGCACCACTTTATGATGCTGGACCACATGGGTCACGCCGCAGTGCAGGTTCTCCACCAGCCCCACCAGGGCAGCCAACCCCATCTCTTCCGGGGTCAGGGCGCTCTGCAGGGGCCAGATCAGCTCTTTCAGCCACTGCACCAACGGCCGGCCGCCGGCCAGCCCGCGCATCAGCACCTGGCTGAAATGCGTGTGGGCGTTGATAACGCCGGGGAGCACCGCCTTGCCGCGCGCCGCAAGGGTCTTGCCGGCCGCCTCCACCAGCGCCGGCGGCGGGGCACCAGCGCCGGCCGCGCGCACCTTCCCCTGCTCCAGGTACACGTAGCCCGGCTTCCACCAGCCCCCTGGGGCAAGCACGGCGCCGTCGCGGATCAATATCCCGCCGGCGCTCCCCCTCTCGACACCGCCGGTGCTCATGTCAGGGAGCGCCCTCCGTCCACGAAATACACACTGCCCGTGGCGAAATCGCACTCGATCAGGAACTCGATCAGCCGGGCGACATCCAGGGGCGAGCCTACCGTCTTGAGCAGGGACTTCTCCTCCGCCCAGCGGCGCTTCTCCGGCGGCGCATTATCCGGCAGGAGGATGGTGCCGGGGGCGATGGCATTGACCCGCACCGCCGGCGCTAATTCCACCGCCATGGACTTCGTCAGGGACCACAGGCCGGCCTTGCTGGCCGCATGATGGGCATACTCCGGCCACGTCTGAAAGGCCGACAGGTCCGTGATGTTGATGATCACACCTCTGCCTTGCTTGAGCATATGCGGCGCCACCAACTGCGAGCAGATGAAGGGCCCCTTCAGGTTCACGTCCATGGCCAGGTCCCAATCCTCCTCGCGAATCTGCAGGAACGGCGCCCTCAGCCAGACCGAGGCGTTGTTGATCAGCACGTCAATGCGTCCGAAGCGCTCGATGGTCGCGTCCACAAAGGCCCGCACCTGGTCGGACCGGGTCACGTTCACCTGCATGGCCAGGGACCGCACCCCGTGTGACTCGATCTCCGCCTTGGTCTCCTCCCACTCGTGCGCCTGGTTGTAGCTGAAGGCGATATGAGCGCCTTTGCCGGCCAAGTACAGCGCGATATGCTTCCCGACCCGCTTGGCGCCGC